>JADFCT010000151.1 GCA_017161665.1 Candidatus Sumerlaeota bacterium | reverse complement strand
GGGTGGCGTCAGGCCGAGGGCAAGAAGCGTCAGAAATCCAAGGAATATGTTAATCATTATTCTTTTAGGAAGTATTGTATGCATTCGCATCAATGATCCTTTATCTTGTTTGCTAACCGCGTCAAACGCGAAAACCATGTGTCTCACGGGCGAGACGCCCGTGAGACTTCCGTCGGGCGGGGCCTCCGTGTTACAGCCAGGCCCGGCGGCTGTAGATATACCACTCCAGCGCCAGAATGACCAGGGCCGCGATCAGGAACCATGGCCAGAGTTCTTTATTTTGCATGATGTTGTCTTTTTCCGCCGGGGCGATGAGGCGCCCGAACTGAAGGGCCTCGGTGGGCGTGATGGATGATTCCTGCCGATCCAGCAGATTGACGGCGTGTTCGATTTCCTTGAATTCGCCGTACTGGACGATATACGGCCCGGCGATTTCCGTCTGGCCAAAATAAGACGGCCTCGACGGATCCAGTTTCACGGTCTCGCTCCGGCCGTCCGGAGTCTTAACGGTTACGGTGTCCAGCCCTTCTTCCGGCATAATGGTGATGGGACGGCCGGTGTTGACCGTTTCGCCGCCTGCGGCCGTCATGCGCGGGGTCCATGACAACAGATTTTGCATAAAGAGGGGAAAGGACAGGCGCATGGGCCAGTTGGATTCGGCAATATCGAAGCCGATGACCAGAATCTGATGATCGGGATCGGACAGGTCCGCGATGAGCGGTGAGGCCGTGGTGGTGGCCAGGGCGCGGGCGCCTTCGGGCAGTGTCATTTTGCGGGCTTTGGCGATGCCGACGTTTTCCATGACCAGGAATCGCATGACGGGGTGTTCGCGATCCTGCGACACGATGAGTGGCTGCTCAATGGTCTCATCCGATAATTCAAAATCCGACACGGGTGGCGCGACATTGATAAAGACCGATGCGCCGTAGGGAATCTCTTCGGGCGCCACGTTGTCAAAAATCGTCAGATCGAATTCATCGTTGACGACGTAGTCGGCGAATTCCACGGCGCTGAGCTCGACGCGTGGATCGAGGCTGAGGGCGCGCTTCAGGAAGACGGCGTTGGTCGAATTGCCCGGCCCGACGAGGAGCGTCTTGACTGCCGAACGGGGGCGGATCGTCAGCCAGGCGCGATTATCAAGGGCCAGGGCGTCTTTGCTGTCCAAATCCAGTCGGAGCAGGCCGGATTCGTCGTTGGGCAGGGCGAAGACGAATTGGCCATCGGCCTGGGGGGCGACTTCAATTTCCTCAATGGCTGCCGCGCGGTCGTTGAAGTAGAGCGTCAGCGTAGAACGCAGGCGTTTGTCGCTCTCATTATGGATCAGGGCGAAGGCTTGGCGGGTTCCCTGCCCTTCGAAGGGCTCGCGGATCGAAAAAGCCGCGATCCCGGCGTTGTCCCGGGTTTCGCCGACCTGGACGTAGGAGGTGTTGACCATCTTAGCGCCGATCTGAGCCAGGTCGCGAATCACGCCGTCGCTGACGATATAGAGTTTCATGTCGGATTGGGCAAGCATGAGCGATTGAGCGACCATGACGGCGTCGCGGATGTTCGTGCGCGACTGGGAGGGCTGGATGGCGCGAACAATGGCGCGCAGCCGGGTGCGGTCGTCTATTTTTTCGCACAGAACATCGGAGTTTTCGGCAAAGGTGACGATCATCATGGTGTCACCTCCGCCCATCTGATCGATCATTTGGAGGGCGCGGTCTTTGGCCATATCCAGGCGTGTGCGGCCATCGGCTTCCCGGGCGCTCATGCTGGCCGAGCGGTCGATGAGTAGACACGCGCTGACGCCCGAGCGCCCCAGGGCCTGTATGTAGGGACGAGCCAGGGCGATGGCGATCAGGAGCAAAATCAGCATCTGGAGGAACAGGAGCAGATTCTTTCGCAGACGCTGAAAAGGCGCATTGGCCGTCAGATCTTGCAGGCTTTTCTGCCAGAGGAGCGTGCTGGGGATTTCAATGGCCGTGCGCTTGAGTTTGAGAATGTAAAAGAGGATGATAACGGGAATGAGTCCCAAGAAGCCCAGCATGGCGGGATTCAGGAAGGTTCCGGTCATCCATGTCAATAAACTGTCCCACATAAGTCGCTTTCTCCATTCTCAGCGCATCATGCCACCCCGGCGCAGGACGTCAAGGGTCAGACGGTCGATGGGCATGTCGCTGGATACGGGGAAATATCCGATGCCTCGGGCGACGCAATAACGGCGAATAGACTCGCAGAAGCCGTCCCGGTTCTTGCGATATCGCTTCAGCAGCGCGCGGCTGACGGAGATTTCCACTTCTGAAGCCGTTTCGCTGTCCACGAGTTTCAGGTCGCCCGACAAGTCGGGTTCGATTTCCTCGGGGGCCATGACGTGGATGCCGTAAATATCGGAGCGGGTTTGGAGGAGTCGGCGCAAAGGCTCTTCATAACCTTCGGGATCGAAAAAATCAGAGAGCAGAATCGCCAGCCCCTTCGATCGATTTCGAATGACGCTGTTTCGACAGGCGTCGCCCAGATACGTCTCGCCACCCGGGCTGGCGTTTTCCAGAAATTGAAATAATTTTCCAGCCGAGGCCTTGCCCCGAATGGGAGAGAGGCGCTGAACCTCGCGGCCATTGAAGATTTCGACGGCGACCCGGTCATATCCGGCCAGGGCCACATACCCGATGGCGGCGGCCATTTGGATGGCGAAGCGATATTTGGAGGGCGCGCCGAAGGTCATGGACTGGCTGCCGTCAATCAACAGGTGACAGGTGAGGTCTTCATATTCGAGGAACATCTTCAGATACAGGGCGTCCAGGCGGCCATAGATGTTCCAGTCCACATGGCGCAGGTCGTCGCCCTGCACATATTCGCGATAGTCGGCGAATTCCGTGCTGGCGCCTTTGCGCTTGCTCTTGCGTTCGCCTTTCTGCGCGCCGAGATGGACCTTCTTGGCCCAGATGGCCAGTCGCTCCAGCCGGCGCAGGAAGTCGGCGTCGAGCAAAGGGCCACCCTTCCTGCGCGGTTCTGCCGTGGGGATCGCTGTTGTCCGTGAAGTCGTCATGTTTATGCGCCCAAGGTGGTAAGGATATCGTCAATCAGGTTGTCCGTTGTCACGCCGTCGGCTTCGGCTTCGAAATTCAGCAGGATGCGATGGCGCAGGGCGGGTTTGGCCGCCTGTTTCAAGTCGGCGAAGGATACATTGAAGCGTCCCTCGCGCAGGGCGTTGACTTTCCCGGCCAGGATCAGGGCCTGCGCGCCACGAGGGCTGGAGCCGAAGCGGGCGTATTTTCGGACCATGGCCGTCGCTTCCGAAGCGGTGGGTTGCGTGCTCAGCACCATTGCCACGGCGCGGTCGGTCACCTGCGGCGCCACGGCCACATCGCGCACAAAGGCCTGCCAGTGACGAATGGTGTGGCCGTCCATGACTTTCTCGCCTTTGGGAATGTCGCGCTTGGTGGTGCGCTCCAGGATTTCGGCCAGTTCCTTGCGGGTGGGATAGGCAACGAGGACTTTGAAGAAAAAGCGATCGAGCTGCGCCTCGGGCAGGGGATAGGTGCCTTCCATTTCGATGGGGTTCTGAGTGGCCATGACGAAAAAGGGTTCCTCAAGCCGGTGAATCGTGCGCGCCACAGAAATGGTGTGTTCCTGCATGGCTTCGAGGAGGGCCGACTGCGTCTTGGGCGTGGCGCGATTGATTTCATCGGCCAGGACCAGGTTTGAGAAGATCGGGCCGGGACGGAAATCAAATTCCCGGTTCCCCTTCTCATCCTCCACGATCATATTGGTTCCGATGATGTCGGCGGGCATCAGATCCGGCGTGAACTGAATGCGCGAAAACGGCAATTCCAGTGTTTCGCTCAATGTCCGTACGAGAAGGGTTTTTCCCAGCCCCGGGACGCCTTCGAGCAGGCAATGGCCACCGGCGAACAGACAGGTTAACACGCCGTCGATCTGCGTCTCGCCACCGACAAGGACCTTCCCGATTTCCGCGCGCAGGCGATTGAATTCTTCCCGAAACAGTGCGGCTTCTTTTTCCACGTCCATATTGACTCGCTCCCTATTGGTTTTTCGATGACTTGTCTTCGTCCGAAGAATCCTTGCCTCGTCTCAATTGTTTATCGGTTCGTTTTTTGACAGCCAGCAGTTTGGAGGTCAGGTCCGAATGCCCCTGTCCGTCGGCGCTGGTGGCGGCCTCCGCTTTCTGAGTCGTCTCTGCGCGTGTTTCCCGGATGACGGCGCCGAAAGAGGGTTCGCCTTCTGCCGCGACATCCGTATAGTCATGTGTGACGGATGACTCGGGTGGGGGCGGGGACGCGGATCCATAACGCCCGGTTACGGGCGCCCGGCGTTGGGGTTCGGCGATCCATTGGCGCAGGGGACGAAGTTTGCGCAGCAGGCCCGCCACAGCGATCCAGAGTCCGCTCATGTCCAGCACCACGCGACGGATAAAGATCTCAATCGGGAACAGACACGCCGCCAGGATGGCCAGGATATGCCAGATGGGCGAGATGCTGGGCGCTACCGTCAGGTTATGGGCAAAGGGATTATCATTCAGTGTGAGTATTCGTCCGACCCCGGCGGCGGCGACTTTCTCCAAAAGGGGATAATTGGACGAACTGTACTCATATTCCCGGCTGTACCCCAGGGCCAGGCCGGTAGGGACAATGACGTCCCGTCCCTCGGGGTCCGTGTAACTGATGTTGACCATATAGGCGCCGCTTTTTTCGACGGGAAAGGCTCCCTCGTAGATGCCCGGCGCCGTCTGGACCAGCTCGACGTTATTCGAATTCCCTTCGCTTCCCCCACCGGGGACGGTATAGGCGGCCTGGGGACGGAGGAAATTGACAAATTTGCCTTCCTCGTCAACGGCGTCGATCCGGACGCGGCCTTGTCCCTCGGCGACTCGGGTTTCAATGCGCATGTTCGAGGCGGGCGCCTGGCGCACGACCCAGCGAACGGCCTGGGCCCAGAATTGCCTGAAATGCTCCCAAGGCAGCCAGTTGGGCGCCCAGCGGGTTGTCACGTCCGGTGTAAAGGCGATGGACTTGCCCAGGCCGTAGCGCCAGTGCGCCAGGACAGGGTCGCCTTCGTGAGAGACCAGCGCGATCGTGGCGCTGTCTTTGGGTGAGGTGATGACATAGCCGTGCAGGTTGGGAAACCCCTCATCCAGATAGCTCGAAACGAGTTCGGAGGCGTGTTTGATGGCGGGTGTGAATTCCTTTTCGATCATCATGCCCCGTTTGACAACAGACGCTTCCTTGGAAAAAATCTGGGGAAGGGTTCGGGGATTGGTCACATAGTAGTATTTGCCTCCTGTGTTTTTGGCCAGATTGGACAGCATCAGCTGGTCGTTCGGCGAATGCGGGGAGATACAAACGGTACTGACCGATATTTTGGCTTTGATGAGGTCGGATAACAGCGTGGGATTGGGCCCGCCGGGGTCGCCGTCGGAAATGATAATAATCCGTTTCACCGCGGCGTCACAGTTGGCCAACGCCGTATAGGCCATTTGCAATGTGCCGTTGACGGAAGGCATATCGCCGATCATCTGGGCGCTTTTCTTCAACAGGGCCGTCATCCGGCTCTTGTCGCCGACAGTCTGCAGCTGATAAATCCAACTGTCGCCGCCGCTCAGGTACCCCAGGGCGCCCATCATGTCCTGATAGGATAGCACCTGAAGGGAGGCGAGACCGATCTGAAGGGCCCACGCGTTGCCGTTTTGAAATTCGCAGGTGTGCAAGATGGCGACCAGAGCGCCTTTGGGCAGGATTTTCCGGTCCTTGACTTCCATATCCACCGGAAGGGCCTTTTCAATGGGCGTGTTGAGATAACCGCCTGCGCCGAAGGTGTCGTCACCGCCAATCATGATTAAACCGATACCCAAATCCCGGACCATGAGTTCCAGGGATTGAAGGTGATCGTAGCTCAATTCCGTGGCCGAGACGTTGGACAGGATCACGGCGTCATAGTTTTGCAATTCCGCCATGGAGGCGGGCAGTCCTTCGACGCCGACCCTCTCAATATCCACCCCTTCCGCTTGCAGCGCCGGGCCCAAGGCGGCGCTGTTGTCGGGATCGCCTTCCACATACAGGACCACCGGCTCGCCCTGGACGACGGAAAAGGACCGGCCCGAGTTGTTTTCCGGAATGGTGTCGGCTTCTGTTTCGAGGGCCACTTCATACTCGTAGAAACCGGATTTGGTCAGTTCCTGGGTCAGAAGGAAGGAGTTATCGCCGGCCTGGAGGTTAACTTCATCCGAGCGCAGGAGTCGGCGTTCTCCCCGGCCCTTCTGATAAACGCGCAGAATGCCTTGACAGTCATCGGTGGCATTGGCGACCACGCGAATGTGGAACGGTTCGTCGGCGGCCACCTGGTTGGGTGTCGAGATCTCCTTGATTCGGGTTTCGCGCGTCCCGCCAATTTGAATGGGGACCACATCCACCGTCACGCCGGCGGCCTGAGCCAGTTTGGTTTCTTCCAGGACAGAGCCCCGTGTCTCGTTACCATCCGTGAGCAAGACAATGCGGCGCATGTATCCCTGGGGGAAGGCGGCCACGGCCAGTCGGATGGCCTGCGCCAGATCGGTCTGCTCGCCGTTGACGTAGGACAGAATCTTTTCCAACTTCATTTTTTGCATCGGGGCGATCTCAATGCTCGCCTGCTCTCCGACCACGATGACGCCGGCCTTGTCATCTTTATTGGTCTGATAGGTCTCGCAGTATTGTCGGATGAGTTCTTCGGCGGCTTGGGCGCGCTCTTCAGAGATACTGTTCGAGCGATCCAGGATGAAATACACGGCCAGTCGATCATTGATTTTGGCCAGTTCCGCGCCAGCCAGGGCGCCCACCAGACAGGCCAGAATCACGCAGCGCAGCGTGATGGCGGTCCACTTTCGGAAGGTTCCGAGTGAGCGAATCCGCGCGCCAATCCAGACACTCCAGGGAATCAACAGGAGCAAGAGCAACATCCAGGGGAAAACGAAACGAGGCCAGTAGCTCACTCGAAAGGATCCTTTGGTTGGAATTCAAAAACAAAGACGCTCCCGTTCCCGGGCGTCACGCGTCCAGCATTCGTCGATGGATGCGGTTATTTTCCGTATCGGCGACGAACAACCAGCCGTCTGCCGAAACCGTCACACCGCGGGGACAGTTGAACCGCCCAGGCCCGCGTCCCGGCTGACCATAATCGCGCAGATGTTCCCCAGTTTTCGAGTATTGCCGTATCGTGTGCCCGCCATAATCGCACACGAAAAGGGTTCCGTCGGGTCCCAGGGCGGCATCATAGGGGTAGCGCAGCCGGTCGGGGCCTTGATCGCCAATGAATCCCAACCAGCGGCCCTGTGTGTCGAACCGCTGGATGCGACTGTTCCCCGTATCGACCACGAAGACCGTGTCGTCAGCATCAATCAGGATGGCCATGGCGCGATTCAACTGGCCGGGGCCGTTGCCCAGTTCACCCCATTGGCGAACAAACTGGTTGCGGGCGTCGAAGACATGAATGCGCTCGGCATCGACGCCGTATTCGGAATAGTATTGCAGGCCTTGGGAATCCCAGGCGACACCGGTGGGGTAGATAAACTGATTGACGCCCGTCCCGTATTCCCCCCACTGGTCAACCGGATCGCCCTCGGTGGTATAAGCCAGCACGCGACTGTAGTGCGTATCCGGCAAGATGACCCGGCCTTGGGCGTCGAATCCGATATCCGTGGGGGTTCCCTTGTCATAACGGGGAATCATCCAGGTCCGTTGGTGGACGCCGTCATAGTCGAAGACCTGCACGCGGCCCGACCGGTCGGCCACATAGACTTCCTCATTGAAGGCCGCAATGGCGCGTGGCGCCCGGAAGGTTCCGCCGCCACCCGTGCCCCTTTCGCCCCAGGCAAACCAACCCGTGGAGGCGTCGGAGGCAGAACCACATCCAACCGCGCCGGCGCCCAAGGCGCTGAGCGCCATGGAGCCAAAGAAAAAATAACGTCGGTTCATACGGCGCAGATCATCCTCCAAACAGCCTCCCTCCGTGTGTGCCGGCGCCTATTGGGGCGCGCCGCCTTTTGGATTGATCGTGGCAAAGTATTGGCGCACGTATTCCTTGGAGCCGGGTGGAATCTCTTCCCGGGTCAATGCCTCTTCGGCTTCCTGACGCATGATTTCATATTCCTGGTTCGCATAGGCGCGGACGGCCTGAGCGTTTTCATCTGGAGCGCCTTTCTGGTACATGGTGGCCAGCATCTGACCGGATGTCATCCCTCCGGGCGCCAGGCTGGGTCGAAAACCAACCTGCACGTCGGGCAACGATCCCACCTGACCACCCTGACCTCGCCCAGGGCCACCCATGCCGCCTCCCTGACCTTGCGCCGCCCCCGCCATCCATTGGGGATTGGTCCCGGCCATGCCACCTTGCCCCATGCCCTGACCCATTCCCTGACCCATTCCCTGACCCATGCCTTGTCCCATTCCCTGCATATTCCCGGGCATTCCCTGCATATTCCCGGGCATTCCCTGCATACTTCCCGGCATCCCTTGCATTCCCGGCATCCCCGGCATCCCCTGCATACCAGGCATTCCCATGGGATTCATGCCTGGCAGACCGCTCAGTGGATTCATCCCCGGCATCATTTGGGATTGGGTGGTTTGCATTCGGGACATGGCC
>JADFCT010000014.1 GCA_017161665.1 Candidatus Sumerlaeota bacterium | reverse complement strand
CAAATGGATTGTTTTGCCGCATTCCAAGTCTCCTTGTGTGATATAAGCCCAAAAAGAAAACGCCGGCTCATAAGCCGGCGTCGCTTGGGAGGGTTTTCATATTAATATCGTATCGGAACGATTTCCATCTTCTTTTCGCCAAGGGTTTTGACCTGATATTGCCGGGCCAGGGTCTTGCGCATGAAGGCGTCCAGTATTTTGGTGTCGCCGGAATAATCGAAGCCATAAACGGCAATGCCACCATACGTGTTGCGTTCGAAGAAGCGCAGGGACGGATGGAAGGCCTTGAGCTGGTTGATGAAGACTTCAACATCCTTGTCGTCAAAGTGTGTCAACATCAGGCGGTATTCGGCGGCGCCATGGATCGCCTTACGCCAATGGCTGGTGTACCAGGCGAGGAACTCTTTCATGGACTCGGCAGTAGCCAGCTCAATGGCTGCGGCCAAGGCGTCCGCGTCGTTGGGTTGGGCGGCGCGGTAGGTTTTATCCAGCGTCGTCAAGATCTTCCCGTCGTCCACGCGCATGAGATTGAGTTGCATCTGGACTTCATAGAACACGGCATTCTGGAAGTATAATTGGGTTTCGGAAACCTTGCGGGCCGTCATGGAACCAAAAACGACCAGTTCCACCTCGTATATCTGCGCTTGCTGACGGGCTTGATTCATCACCTCGGTCGAAGCGTCCAGGTCGGTGTTGGGCGCCGGTGTCGGCAGGTCGGTTTTCAATCGGTTCAGGCCGTTGGCGTCGATGAACTGATTGATGACCGCGCGTCCCGAAGCCGAGGCGACGGGCTGACCATTGATGGATTCATTCAGGAATACGTAAAACAGCGGATTTGATTTCGGCGAATAGATGAAGAGTTTGTCCTTCAGATCCTCATACAAGGCCTCCGGTTTAACGGTGACGCGGGCGGCCATAAAAAAGTTTTTCCCATTTTGTTTTTGGGACAACACGTGATGCGCGACGACAAAGTTCTCATAGTACTGATCAATGTACTTAGCCATGAGGTCACGGGCCAGAATCCGGTCGTCTCCCATGTAAAAACGGCCTGCCGCGGCGTGGACCGCTTGTTTGCGCAGGTCCTTGGCGCAGTCTTCAAATGAAACGCTTGTACTCTCGCCCCAGAATTCCCAAATCCCCGTTGGCGCATCGGCAGCCGGGGCCGGAAGGGATTGAATGGCTGTGGCGATAAGAGTGGCCGCCATGACGGCTTGAATGATGTTTTTGAATGGGTACACGAAACAAAACCTCGCTGGAATCCGTATGCTGAAGGGAAAGCCGGACATGGACCACCCCTGTCAAGAGACGCTGATCGCCTCATACCGTAAGAATGACTCGTCCCAGACTAGATTCGGGGCTTGGGGCATGTCAAACGAAAAGACGGCTCCCCAGGCGATTGGAAAGTTCGGTTGACCCTGCTCCAGTGTCGAACCTATTTTATCGGAACGCATCGGTTTGGCGCCGGTGAAAAGATGGCAGACCCATATTTGGAAAGAACATAAGCGCCCATGCTCGTTTTCACTGATCCCCCGTCCATGCAGGCGAGCGCCCTGTCGGCCCGCTCGCACGGTCAAACCATCGGTCTTGTCCCGACGATGGGGGCTTTGCATGAAGGACATTTAATGTTAATGCGCGAAGCGCGTCCGCATGTGGATATTCTGGTGGTCAGCGTTTTCGTCAATCCCACCCAGTTCGGCCCCCATGAGGATTTGGACGCCTATCCGCGCGACTACGAAGGGGACCGACAACTCTGTGAGGGGGAGGGGGTGGACTGGATGTTCTATCCGACACCGGCGACCATGTATCCCGAAGGGCATCGCACGGTGGTGCGCGTGGAGGAATGGGGGGGGGTGTTGTGTGGCGCTTCTCGTCCCACACATTTTCAGGGCGTGACAACGGTTGTTGCCAAATTGTTTCAGATTGTTCAGCCCACTGCGGCTTACTTCGGGTGGAAAGACGCCCAGCAATTTCTGATCCTGCGCCGCATGGTGGCCGATCTCAATATGCCCGTTCAAATGGTTGGCGTGGAAACGGTGCGCGAATCCGACGGATTGGCCATGAGTTCTCGAAACGCTTATTTATCAGGCAAGGAGCGAATCGAAGCGCCGGTTCTGCGGCGGGCGTTGATTGGGGCGAGAGAACGCGCTCTCATGGATCCGACCGTTACGGCGTCGGAACTGAAAAGGGATATTGTCGCCGTCATTGAGACAGAATCGTCCGCTCAGGTCGATTATGTTGAAATTGTTTCGATGGAAACGCTTTTGCCGGTGTCCCGATTGGAATCCGGCTGTCTGATTGCCCTGGCGGCCTTTTTCGGCAAGGCCCGGTTGATTGACAATATCCGCATTGATTCGACAAGTGATTGATCGCTTCGGAGGGAGAGCCATGATGTCAGACATCAATCAACCACCGCCCAATTTCAGTTATGTGCTGGACGGCCGCCTGGCCGGATGCGCCACACCGTGCTGGGGAGGGCGTTCGGTCTCCGAGTCGGTCCGGGGATTGTATGACGCGGGCATCCGGGCGGTTCTTTCGTTGGAGGACATTGACTTGCCCAAGGATTTGATCCGCGAATTGGGAGTGGCGCACAAGAAGTCAGTGATCCCCGATTTTCAGCCCCCATCCATCGAACAGGCGGATGCGTGTGTTCACTATATTCATTCGAACATTCAAATCAATCAACCTGTGGTCGTCCATTGCCATGCCGGCATCGGGCGCACGGGGACGATTCTGGCCTGCTACCTGGTCCGCCATGAAGGATATACGGGGCTGGAGGCCATCGAGCGCCTTCGAACCTTGCGTCCCGGTTCCATCGAGACCGTGGCGCAGGAAGACCTGATTTGTCGTTTTGCCAAGCCATAACCGATCGGAGGGCGAAGGCTCTCCTCATTTCATTTTCAGAACAGGAGACAGAATGTCCCAGAAACTCATGTCCGTCGAACGTCGTTTTCTGGCGCGGCTGGCGCATAGCCTCACGCCCGTGGTTCACATTGGCCATGAATCCATTACGCCGGACGTGGTGGAATCGGCGCGGTTGGCTGTCGATGCGCGGGAATTGATCAAAGTCAAGATCAACCCCAACTGTGATGGGGACCGGAAGGCGTTGGCTCAGGAACTGGCGGACCAAACCGGCGCGCAAGTGGTCCAGGTCGTCGGGAAAACCTTCGTCCTGTTCAAGCAGAAGGACAAGAAGAGCAGTATCGAATTCCCGACCGATGTCCTCAAAAAAGCCAAAACCCAGCGGCGCAAGGCTCTGGACTAAAACGAATCGGTCGTAGAGAGATGACCAAAAGTGAGGGAGATTGATAAAACAAGTGGGGGAGTCCTCGCTCACCATAGCCTGTTTGTTCCCGCCAATTTTCTGATAGGATGAAAAGAACTGACCGGATTTATTTGCGGCAGAGCCGCCAAAAAAGCATCCTGTAAATCCCGTCCAATGAAAAAAAGAAAAGCGGGGGAAGGCTCCTGCGCATTTTGAGCGGGCACGGCTGCGGCTGAGGAGCGCCTCAGGGTTTGGGCAGATAACTGAGGGGATTCAACGCTTTATCCCGGTGTCGGATTTGAAAATGGAGGTGAGGGACATCCGGCGCCGGAATGTCTTGTCCCACGATCCCCAGTGTCTGTCCGGCCGCGATCTTCTGTTGGGGTTGGACACGGATGGCGTCCAGATTGCCGTAAATCGTGTAATAGGAGCGGGCGTGCGCAATCACGACCATGTCGCCGTAGCCTCCGATGACGGGACCGACGGCCAGGATCGTTCCGTCTTTGGCGGCGCGAACCGGCGCGCCCCGTGGCGCCTGTATGGCGACACCATAAAAAGGAGCGGTATGGTCGGTCTGAAACAGGCGGATCACGGTTCCGGCCAGCGGCCAGCGGAAGCCGGAACGGCTGGTTTGGCGCAGGTCTTCGGCGCGGACAGCGATTCCGCTGATCGTTGGGGTCTGGGGGGGGGCTGGTGACAGTGGTTGAATGGGCACAATCGGCTGTGTATAGCGTGGGCGTGACGGACCTGGGGCCGCCGACACTGGTTCGGGCGCCGGACCGAGAGGCGGTCGCGCCCCCCGGGGGGGAGAAGGCGTGGAACGAATCCGCAAGGGCGGGATAATCAGACGGTACCCTTCATACACCTGATAGGGCGGCGTCATGTTGTTGGCCTCAATGATTCGCTGAGGGGAACGGTAGTATCGTCGGGCGATTTGATCCAGGTTCTCGCCATACCGCAGGTAGTGGTAAAATTGACCGGAGGGGACATGTCCGGTGGGCGGATTGGGGGGCAGATCGGGAGCGCAGGCGGTTAAAAGAAAAGCGCCGATCATGCCAAGAGCCCGAGCGCGCGCTGCCCATCCCCAACCTTGCCGCGCGGGCGGATTGCCGGTTTGCGGTCGGGGTGTGGGGGCCTGCCAATTCATTCCGGATCGTTATCCTTCACCGTCGGTGTTGGCGTTGGGATTCGCTGGCGCTTCAACCGGTGGCGTCGTGGGATGAAGGTCTTCGATCTTCTGGTGAAAGATCCAGGCGAAGTACCCCAGCCCACCCCCGGTGAGGAGCCAAAGAAAAATCATCAGAATCAGCGAATGGCGCGCCTTGCGCTGTAGACGGCTGGTCGCGCCCTGGATGATGGGCTCCACCTGTCGCGTGACCAAAGTGGCGACTTGGCGCGGCACCTGTTGATTGACGAGGCCCGGCACGATCCGCCCAGCGGTGGAGTTGACCTGGCTCTCCAGCATTTCCGGAATCCGTTCCCGGGCCACTTTGGGGATGACCTTGTCGGTTACGCTGGTGACCATTTGCAGAATTTGTTCCGACAGTTGCGGCGCAAGGTCAGCCGTGGCTTTTTGGAGGCGGTTGTTGATTTCCCGCGGCAAGGTGTTTTCCACCACTTCTTTGACTTTCTCACGGACCGACGAAGGCAGCTGGCGCGCGATCTGTTTGTTGACCGCCTTTTCCGTCGTTTGTTCCAGAATCGCTTCCGCGGCTTCCTGAACCAGTTCCTGGGCGATTTTATCCAGCGTCGCCTGAGCCACTTGCGTCACGGTTTGAAGAACCAATTCCTCTTCTTTGGCCGTTCCGAGTTCAATCACCTTGCGTTCAATTTCGCTGGAGATCGTGTTTTCCACGAAGTTCATGACGATTCCCGTGGATTCTTCACACAGTTTGTCTTGTTCCTTTTTCAGGGCAGCCTGGATGCTCGTATCCGCAAACGCCTCAATGTATGCCTCCGCTCGTTTGCGCAGGGCCTCATCACACATGGCCCGGGTTTTTACATCTTCCAGCAGGGAATCGACCTTTTGCGCCAATTGGTCCGCGTTGAAGGGTTTGGCGATATACCCATCACATGCGCCTTGCTCAATGCTGGCGGGGCGCGCAGATGGAGGAACGGTCAGCAGGATGGGGATGCGGCATCGCTTGGTGTCCATTTTGAATTCCCGTGCCATTCTCAGGCCGTCCAATCCCTCCAGATCCCCATCGACGACGATCAGGTCATACCCATCCAGTTCCGGCGTTAACAACGGCGCGGCGGCATTGCCAGCCGTCGTGACGCGGAAGCCTTTGCGCTCCAGAGCCTTGCGGGAAATCTCCCTCAAAGCCGCGCTGTCGTCGATCACCAGAATAGTTTCGCCTGCCATTGGGTTACCTCAGCGTATGATGAGATCGTCGTCCTCGTGTCGCCCAAACGATTGCTGTTTTCTCCAAACTAATTCAACGCGTCTTCAATCGAAGCGACCAGATTGAAATCGCCGCCATAAATGACCGATGCGCCGCGGAATTGATCGAGCAGGCGTTGAATAGCCTGTCGCGCCCCTTTTTGCCCCAGGCGCTGACTCGCCAATCCGAAAATGTTTTCAAAATAGGTCATCATGGCCTGAAGGCAGACGGATGAACAATTCTCTAATTCTCTCCCAATGCCACCGTTCACCTCGACGAAGCCGTCAAACATGTTCGTGTTCAGTTCAAATCCCGTCGAGGCCACAATGTCGGCTTCCGGGTAAGTCATCAGCGCCGATTGCCATTGGGTAAAACAGAACTCTCGTTCCCCTGGTCCGTTGCCGAATTCGGGCGTCTGGATAAAAGCCTCAATACAGTCACTGACGAATCGGGCCATCATGGATACCGGGGTATGATAGACATTGGGGTGTTCGCCATTGGCTTCTTTAGAGATGAGCGATTTGATATTGAAGGCGCCCGTGGCTCTTCGGACGACCGTGTCGCTGTTCGAGCGGGGCGAAGTGTTCCCATGATCAATCGGGATGCGCCGAAAGTCGGGGGCGCATATCCGGTCTTTGAGGATTTCGCCCTTGACCTGAAGATACCCCCCCTCGATCAGGGCGTACAAGGCGTGATAGGTTTCGAATTTACCGATCGGGCTTTTTCGCGTAATGGCCCCGACGGTCTGAAAACCGTCGATCATCGCCAAGACGTTCCATTCATCCGGGCGGAGATCCACGGGCTCATATTCTTTGGGACGGGTGACGGTGACGCCTGTCTTCGGATCCAGCGTCTCTTCCAGCAGCGGCTCGGGATAGGCCGCCATCAGGACGATCCGGTCATTGGGGATGATTTGCTGAATCACTTCCCATTCATCCCGTCGCCGCGTGCCTTCCATGATCAGGGATTCAATGTCTATCTGAACCGGCTGCGTGACCAACTCGGACTCACGGCGATTCTCGAATTTGAATTCCCCTTCCTTGGCGTCGAAAAGGGGCCAGATTTCCTCTTCGATTTGAAAACGCAAACAATCGTTCAGCCGCTCGGGATCCAGGATCCCCTGTTCCACCAGGAAGCGACCGAGTTTCTCATCATTTCCAGCATACCGACGCGTCTCCGGCAATTGATCCAATATCTCTTGTGAAATCAAACCGCGATTGACGAGCATGTGCGCGATTTGTGTGTTTTGCGATGACGTTCGCGTATTGACGATCTTTCCGCGCAAGATCGTGATGACCAATGTTTCCGACTGATGCGTCAGCGTTAATTCACCGCTTTTTCTGCCCAAACTGAGGAACTGAAGGATTTCGGGCAGACTGGACGCGGCAAGGCTTCCCTCCAGTTCCATGGGGCGCTTGTCGTTGGATGAAAAACCGGATACATTGGGAGAGTTCGTCATAACTGGTCCTCACCAGCGCGAAACAAAGAAGGCTGTTGATTTCATATCCCGCGTCTTCAAAAGGGGACACACACACGTGCGCCCAATACGTCCCATTTACGCGCGTTTGCCGTTTCGGCATGTGTTTCAATTTAGTTTTCTTATAGGGCAGGGCGACGGGGCGCGTCAAGGCCTGAGAAAGGCGGAATCGCGGAATTCTCGGACACGATGGATTAGCCTGTTCGATCAGCCGCTTCGCCCCCCCCCGTTACCAGATGAGCGCTTCGGGTGGGACGGCCGCCAGATTCGGAGCATACCAGTCGGCGCCCGGCAGTCGCTCTTTTTCAAAGGTGGTGGTCAGAGCCAGGGCCCGCGCGCCGGCCTCCCGGGCGGCAAGGATTCCGGATGGCGCATCTTCAACAACCAGACAGGCGGACGGGGACAACCCCAAAGCCTTGGCCGCTGCCAGAAAAATGTCCGGCGCCGGCTTCTTGTTTTCCACGTCATCGCCAGTGATGACTCCCGTAAACAGATCGATGTCCAGTCCAATGGCTTCCAGATTCGCCTCGGCCTTACAGCGGTCCGCGCTGGTGGCCAATGCCAGTTCCCATTCGCGATTAGCGCACTCCCAGATGAAGTCCAGCGCGCCGGGCAGGGGCGCCAGTTTCCCTTTGATCAAGTCAAAGTAAATGGCGTAGGCGCGCGCCTTGTCCAACTCAATATCCAGTGTCAGGCCATATTTTTCGGCCACACCGCCCAGATAGCGGTTTTCGCCGGTTCCGACAAAGGGTTCAAAGTCTTCGGGCTGCGCCGTCACGCCTTTTTCGGCCAACATTCGGATCGCGGCCTGACAAATAAAAGGCTCGGAGTCCACCAGAACGCCGTCCATGTCGAAAATCACACCTTTGAGAAGTGGTTCGGTTTCCATGATGGCTTCATCCTGACCAGGGAAAATGGGATGGAGCAAACGGAGGCGTGAGTGATGGATGCATTTATTGCCTCGCTCGCTCGCTTACTCACTCCAGGCATTGCATTGTTTAGATGCAAGCGGACGACACGGCGGGAATGGCCGAGGTGAGCGGCATGGTATTGATGCTGCGCGCGCCCAGTTTCGCCAGCTCATAGCGTGCCCGAGCGATCGGGACATGGGGATCGTCCGTTCGCATTTGAATACTGTACTGAACGAAACGGTCGCCCTCCGTCTTCGAGGGTTCATCGGCAAACAGATGACGAGACTGCAAGTAGTTTTCGATGTCCGGTACATTTTCCTTGGGCGTGTCAAAAACCACCATGACCTTGTCTTCCGCGTTGATGGCGCCGCAGAGATTGAGCAGGAACATGCGCGCCAATTCTGTTTTTTCGGCGTCGTCACGCACCTTGGCGCTCATATACACGGAGGATTCCGATGCCATGATTTCAGCGATAATCCGCAATCCATAGTTACGAATGGCGCTGCCGGACTGCGTGATTTCAATCCCAAGGTCTGCGCCGCCATTTTTGAGTTTCGCTTCCGTTTTGCCCCAGGACTCATAGATCAGGACGCCCTTCTTAATGCGTGGTGGCGTACGATATTTCTGAACGGAATAGGTGGCGTATTCGTCGGCGAGGCCGATTTCCTTCAACCCGTCGCGAACCCACTGGAGGGCGAGATAGGGCATTTCGGTTACGACCACGATCAGGTCTTTTTGGGCCGTGATTTTGCGAAGGGCTTCGGCGGCGCTGTTGATGTCCGGATCGGCCGTGATGCCCACTATCCGCACAATGCCGCGTTCCAGAGACATGACGCGTTCCAGGTCGTAAGTCTGATTATATTCAATTTCCAGTTCCAGCTGGCGCTCGCGGACCCAGTCGTCGCCCGTAATGGCGATGTCCAGTTCGCCGATTTCCAATTGCGAACCGAATTCCTGGGGACGTCCGTCCCATCCGAACAAATAGGTATGACCGGTAAACTGCGTGGGACCGCCCTTATCATAGCCTTTGGTCTGAAATCCCGCATTGCGGAGCAGACTGTTCAGGCTGCCGCCCCGTGTGGGGTCTGCGAGGGAACCCGACGGCATTCCGATAATGAGTTTTGCTGATGACGTCATGAATCTAACCCTTTTTGTCCAAATGAAATCAAATCGTGGTCGAAGGAAATCGAACCTGATTACGCAGGAACGGGGATCATGCCCTTTCGGCCGGGACGGTGGCAACGGCAAAAACGGGCCGAAAGGGGCCTTTCCCCTTGAAATGCCCGCCTTGGCCCTGTCTATACTCTCACCACGGCGCTGTTGCGCCTGCGCGGAGCGAATCGGAAACATCCGTTCGCGTCGCCCACTTGGGGAGATGAACTCAATGACTATTTTGAAAACCGGCCTGTACGCTGTCCTGGATACGAACCAGGGACAGTTGATTATTGAACTGCATGAAGAGAAAGCCCCGGGGACGGTGGCCAACTTTGTGGAACTCGCGGAGGGACGCAAGAAATGGAAAGATCCCCAGACGGGGGAATGGCAGGAAGGCCGTCCCCTTTATGACGGAGTGGTTTTCCATCGCCTTATCCCCGGATTCATGGTCCAAGGTGGCGATCCCACCGGAACCGGTTCCGGTGGGGTGGGATTTACCATTCCCATGGAGCGTCATGCGGATCTCAATCATGATGGCCCCGGCGTGGTGGCCATGGCGCGCCGACAGGATCCCGATTCGGCCGGATGCCAGTTCTACATCACCTTCAAGGCCACGCCGTTTCTCGATAATCCACAAAGCCCCTATGCGGTTTTCGGGCAAATGGTTCACGGACACGATGTGCTCCAGGCCATTGAGAAAATACCCACCGGCCCCGATGATCGCCCACGAGAAATGGTCCGGATGGAAAAAGTCACCATCAAGCGTGTCGCGGATGGCGAAAACTGGGATGTGACCGGAACCAATTAAGCAACTTGGTCCAAGACATTGAAATGGAGTGATACAGATGAAACGCATTCTTTCCGCTCTTATCCTGACCCTTCTCGCCGCTTTATGCGTCCCGACGGTCCAGGCCGCGGCCCCCTACACGACGAAGACGGTGGAACTCAAGACGGGCCTGTACGCCAAGATGGAAACATCGGAAGGCGATATGATTATGGAATTGCTCTACAAACGGGCCCCGAGAACGGTTCAAAATTTCGTGGAACTGGCTACGGGCAAGAAGAAGTGGATGAAAGACGGCAAGTGGATGGAAGGCAAGCCTTTGTATGACGGCACGGTTTTCCATCGAATCATCAAGGGTTTCATGATTCAGGGAGGCGATCCCACCGGCACTGGCAGTGGCCAGGTCGGTTTTCGGATCAAAATGGAACGCTCGCCGGGACTGAATCACGATCAGCGCGGGCGGATGGCCATGGCCCGCAGTTCCAGTGTGGACTCGGCCAGCAGTCAGTTCTATATCACCTTTGGTCCCGCGCCGAATCTGGACAATCCCCAGAGTCCCTATGCGGTCTTCGGGCAACTCCTTCACGGCATGGAGACGTTGTCTCACTTGGAGGCCACCCCGGTCAAGTCGAGCGGGCGGGGCGAAATGAGTACGCCTATCGACACGCCCAAGCTGCATAAAGTCTCGATTATCCGTGTGGCGGACGGAGCGACGGAAAAGGTGTCTTACCTGGTCCTGAATGCGCCGAAGGGCGCCGCCGAAGCAAAGAACTGAAGGAACCCGTTGTTTTTCCCGCCACGGAGTTTGTCGCGATCTGCGATGGATTCCGTGGTTTCTTCTCAATCCGCCGCTGGCGAAGGACACTGAATCGACGTGAATTCCACTCATTGGACTGCCGACGAGGTCCATGCGCTCCAAGGACTCCGGGTTCTGGTTGTGGGCGATTTTATCTTGGACCGCTATATTTGGGGACGGGCGAACCGTGTTTCCCCCGAGGCCCCGGTTCTTGTGGTCGAATATGAATCGGAACGTTCGGTTTTGGGCGGCGCCGGCAATGTGGTTAATAATATCTGCGCTGCGGGCGCCGCTCCCGTTCCATGCGGCATCGTGGGAGACGACGGCAAAGGCGCGCAAATCCGGGAACTCCTGACGGAGCAGGCCGCGCCGAGCGAGGGCATTCTGACCGATCTCACGCGACCGACCATTGAGAAAACCCGCCTCATGGCCGGCGCGCAGCAAATCGTCCGCATTGATCGCGAACAACGCCATCCGATCGCCGCCACTCTTTTGGAACAGGCCCTGCAATGGGTCGAAGCGCAGGTTCCCCGTTGCCAGGGTGTGATTTTATCGGACTATCTCAAGGGGATGCTCCCAGCGGAATTGATACGATCCATTGTCGCCGTCTGCCGAAAGCACGGACTGCGGGTGGTCGCCGATCCCAAGGGGGCGGAGTATCAGCGCTATGAGGGCGTTGATTATATCACCCCCAATTTGCGGGAGGCGCAGACGGCTTCGGGCATCACGGTGAGGGATGATGCCTCTTTACGCGAGGCGGGCGCGCGGTTGATGGCCATCACACAAGGGCGGGGGGTGATTGTTACCCGTGGCCACGAAGACACCGCTGTCTTTCAGGTGGATACGGAAGCGCCGGTCATGGTTCCCGTTTATCCCCGCGAGGTCTATGACGTCACGGGCGCGGGCGACACGTTCATAACCTATTTCGCGCTGGCTCTCTTTGCCGGACACGACGCGGAGGCCGCCGTGGATCTGGGCAATCTTGCCGGTGGGCTGGCCGTGGAAAAAATCGGCGCCGCCGCCGTATCCGCTCAAGAGGTTCAGGCCGAGATTGAGGGGATTCGTTCCGGCCGCAAATTCAAAACACTGGCCGAACTTGAGCCTATCTGCGCCCGGCTGCGGAACGAAAACAAGCGCCTGATATTGTTTCATGGGCAATTTGATACTTTTGATGGGGACATTATTCAAAAACTGAATCAGGCCCGAGCGCAGGCCGATGCGCTGATCGTCAGCCTGCAAAGCCCCCCCCCGGCGGCCGGTGAAGCCGAGATGGGTCTGACCCAACGGGCGGAAATCCTTTCGACCCTTCAATGTGTCGAGTATATTGTCGCGTGTCCGGATCCCTTGCCCACCACGATTGCCCGAAAACTTAAACCGGCTTTTCTGACAACGCTCGCTCTGGCGCCCGGCGCCGTCCTGCTTTCCGATACGCTGCCGTTAGCCGAGCAGATCGAGCAGATTCTGGAACCGTGAATGGGGACATCAATCAATATCCGATTCGAGGACAATGGCCTCGGATGGGAGGATTTGTTTCAGTTCGTGGTAGAGCGGTGGGCACCAGAAAACCTTCATGGCCGCCATTTTGGAAACCAACCGGCGGGGAAGGCGTGTTTCCTCAAATCCGATGGGTTCCACCAGAACCTTGCCGGGGTATCGTTTGAGGCTGGCTGCGATCAGTTTCAAGGAACTCTTGTTCTCTTCGCTCACGTCCAGGATGACCCGCTGGATATGTCGGTCCTGAACGGCCAGATCCCGAAGGGTTCCACAGAAATTCAACTGCAGGGTGGGGTCCGGTCCGCGCATCTTCACCCTGCCTCCCACCAGAACGGGCAATTCTGAGAAAATGGCGCTTCCAAATTCTCCGGCTTCCGCGTGGCCCACGTGAATGTCGAGGCCCTCAAAGTCCATTAACAAAACCGATCCGCCTTCGAGCGCCGGTCCGTCGCGATCGGAGCCATCAATATGGCCGGCCATGAATACCTGTTTCCCGTCGTATTTTCCGGTCAAATCCCGGGGCGCCAGAATCCGGCTCCGGCGCAGGTATTCTCGATATGGCTCCAGTGGCGAGTGGGTGATGACAAAGCCCGTGATCCGTCGCTCATCGTGGAGGAGATTTTGCAGGGGCGCCTCGGCGGCGTCCACGATGCCGGGTTCTTCGGGGGGGAATTGTGTTTCCACTCCCATGGCCTTGAACAGGTCCGCTTCCTCCGCTTCGTTCTGTATATGTGGACGACAGGAAATCAGGATGGCGGGCAGTGACAACAGCATCTGCGCCCGGCTTTGGCCAAAACAATCAAAGGCGCCGGTGCGGATCAGATTTTCGATCAGAGGGCGGGTGATCAGTCGTGGATCGGTTCGGCGGCAAAATTCGGCCAGATCTGTGAAATCGCCTCCCCGTCGGACGCGTTCGATTTCCTCGAAGGTCTTCTCGCCCAGCAAATGAACAATCTTCATTCCCACACGAATGGTTTGGTTCGCTTGCGCGAAATCATAGGGCGAGTTGTTGATATTCAACAGATGGGGATGGATGCCCATTCGGCGAATTTCGCGCCACAGAATGGCCAACTGCTTACGGTCGCGAATGATATTGTTCAGCATGGCCGTCATGTATGAGACTTTGTAATGGGTCTTCAGATAGGCGCACCGATACCCTAGCAGACATTCCATGAAAATATTGGTGAATTGATCCGTGGTGACCTGATCGTCGTCCGGCGCCACTTCGAGTTTGACCTTCACCAATTGCGGTAGGCTTCGGGGATTATGGCGCCGGAGCAGCGTCTTGAGCGACGCGCTCTGGAAGGGCGGTATCCCATTCGTCAGCCCGGAGCCCAGATCATCGAAGGTGTTGCGGTCGCTCAAGGGGATTTTCTGGAGATCGATTTCCCGTCCATGTTCCAGACGGATCCAACTGAGCGTTTCGTCCAGGACGTTCAGGAGCGCATTGGATTCCAAGTGCACTTGTGGCATACCATAAGCCAACAGGTCTTCCGCCTCGATTTGCGCCACGTCCATCGCATCAATCCGAATCCGGGGGGTAATCCGGTCGAGTTCCTCTCCGGAAATGATAACACGGCCTTCGCCTGGTTTCAGGTGGAGCAGCCGTTTATGCAGTCGCGAAACGAGGTAGGTGAGGAACTTGGGATTTTTGACGCTCACAGAGGTGGCGGTTTGGTCCAACAATTCCGCCAGCCGTTTGGCATGGCGGGCGCGCCCGTCGAGAATGTTTTGAGCGATCCATTCATGGACCATGGTGCGCGGCAGTTGCGCCCATTCACAGATATCGGAAAAGAGTTTTCCCTTGTGACTGCTAATGTATTGGCCCACATGGGCGACATGACCGGTCCCATAGGTGTCACGCAGGTAACGGAAAACATGATCCATCGACCGATGGGGGAGCGCGATCGAGAAAACGGGGGCGTCTGAGATTTCGACGGTGGGCGCCGCCGGCGCCGATCGGTCGCCAAAGAATTGCAGTTTGTATTCCAGAGGATCGATTTCCGTCAGTCCCAGCACATATGCCACCATGCTGGTCAACAGGCGTCCCTGCCCCGTGCCGCTGGCAATGTTTTCCTCTTTGAGGTGGGCCGCGACCTGGAAGAGCAGTTGATAATAGTCGGCCAGACCTTCCCGGCGGATGAAATCCAGTTCCTTGTTCAGTCGCTCTTTCATCTTGTCCGTCAGGCCACCATAAATCTGAGTGGCCCGTTGAAAGGCGCGATCCCATAAATCCGAATCCGCGTCGCGGCCCCGTTCAAAGTTGTGAACCGGAAAGCGGCGGCGCTCGGACAGGAGATTGACTTGGCACCGTCGGGCCAGGATGGATGTGTTGAGCAGGGCTTGGCGCTCGCCGGGCAGCCGTTCGGCCATTTCCTCTCCGGAAGCGAGATGCCGGGTTTTTTCTTCACGCAAAAACTTGTGGGGGTAGATGGGCCCTTGAATGGGCGCTTGTCGCATGAACCGCCAGGCAAATTCATCTTCCGGCAGGATATAGTGGACGTCATTGGAGCCGATTCGCATCACGTCCAGGTAGTCGGACAATTGCGACAGGTACTGATTGATGCGTTCCACACGGCTCTGATTGAAATCGCCGAGTTCAAAGACCAGGCGACTTTTTTCAAATGCTTCCAGCAGAGCGACAATGTGGTCGTTGGTCGCTTCAATGTCTCCATGCCACAGATGGTGGTATAATTCGGTGCGTGGGCCCCCGGTCAGCAGGATCAGTCCGGAACGTCGATCGGCCAGTTGATCCAGGGTCACATGAGGCGGTGTTTCGTCGCTTTCGCGGCGCCAGGCTTCGGACAAAAGGGAGACCAGATTCCCGTAGCCGCTGTCGTTTTCGGCCAGAATGACATTGCGATAGGACTTCCCGCCGTAGTTTTTGACGCCGCGCGGCAGAACATCAATCTCCGCGCCATAGACCGGATGGATCCCGCGTTCCAGACATGCCCGACGGAAGGCGATGACACCAGCGATGCTGTTGTGGTCGGTCAGCGCCAGCGCTGGCATCCCCATTTCCGCCGCAGCGGCGACCAGCGCCTCCACGGAAGCAACCCCGTCGTTGAGACTGAATTTGCTGTGCGTATGGAGGTGGACGAATGTATCCGGTTGATTCATGATGTGGCAATCAGCGACGGGAAAAGTGTTCAACCTGGGCGCGAGCGCAACGCTCAATGATTGAAAATCAGCATTCACAACAATGGGAACATCCTAAATCGCTTCCCCCAAACCGCGCAACGGAAAAGCCCGATATCCGCAATCATCTTTCCCATGGTCGGGACATACCCAACAGGCTTGGGCATTATTTGCAGAATTCGGGTTGATACGGATGCGCAAAAAATGCGCGCTTGTGGCTATGGGGGAGACACGTTTATCATTTCCTTTGATTTTTTACCCTATCCGGGCAACTGCGCGCGCGGATCGGGGAAAAACAAATCGCTCATGCTTGCAATGGGGTATCGGTACACATATTGCTTTCTGGACACGATTAACTCTTAGAAAAGGAGCAACGCATGAAAAAGAAATACGCATTAACTGTTTGGATCTGCCTGACGACATCGGTATGGGCGGCCAATTCGGATTGGCCTCAGTACCTGGGACCGGATCGAAATGCTGTGGCGCCGGTATCGGAACTGGCTCGGTCCTGGCCGGAAGGCGGTCCCAAGACCCTATGGAGTGTTGACGTGGGCGAAGGCTATGGGGGCGCCATCGTGAAGGATGGCAAGGCCTATTTCATGGATCGAATCGACAGCAAAGAGGACCGGCTCCGATGTGTGAACATGGCCGACGGCAAGGAACTCTGGAATTTTGGCTATGACGCCCCGGGCAAACTGAGTTTTCCCGGCTCTCGTTCCATTCCGGCAATCGATGGGAACCGGATCTTTTTCTGTGGGGCCCATGGCGACTTTTACTGCATCGACATTCAGAACGGCCAGCCGGTCTGGAATAAAAATATCTGGAAAGAATTCGGCGGCGAGCGGGAACCGATGTGGGGGATTACGCAGAATCCGCTGATCTATGGTGATACGGTGATCGTTGCTGCGCAGACGCCGCAGACCGGCCTCATCGCCTTTGACAAAAAGACGGGGGAAGTGGTGTGGGCCAGTCCCAAACTCCCCGGTGAGCCGGGGTATGTGTCGCCATCTCTTGTTCAGATCGACGGTCAGGATCACTTGGTCATGATTAGCGCCGGGGGAGGCGGGCGTGGCCGTGGGGGACGCCGGCGTGGCGGTGAAGCGTCGCCCGCGGAAGCAAATCCTCCGGCCACCGAGACGGTTCTGGGGATGGATCCCAAAACGGGAAAAACGCTCTGGACCTATGCCGGCTGGCAATGCCGCATTCCTGCGCCCCCGGTGACGGCGATCGGCGACGGTCGCCTGTTCATCTCTGGCGGATATGACGCTGGTTCGGCCATGATCCGGATCGAAAAAACGGAAGAGGGCTTTGAGGCGAAAGAGTTGTTCAAAACTCAGGCTTTTGGCACCCATGTCCATCCCCCCGTCCTTTACAAGGATCATCTTTATGCTCACTGTTCGGACAACAGCCGCGCCGATGGAATGGCCTGTATGGATCTGGATGGGAACCTCAAATGGAAGACGGGGCGGGATCCCCAATTCGATAAAGGCGGATTTGTATTCACGGGCGACCTCTCACTCCATATTGATGGCCCCAAAGGGATTTTGTTTCTGGTTGAGCCGAACCCGGAAGGATTCAAGCCTTTGGCGCAGGCGCAGGTGTTGGATGGCCGGAGCTGGGCGCCTCTGGCTTTCAGCGATGGCAAACTGATCGTGCGCGATCAGAAAACCATGAAATGCCTCGATCTCAAATGATTGGCGGCGAACATTAACTCCCACGGCCCCCTGCATAAAAAAATCTATGCAGGGGGCTGTAAACAATCGGCTCTCCCGAAACAACAGGAAAGGCTACGATTCATGAACGCCATCCTTCGACATACCGTCACGAAATCGGTTGAAAGGCTTCGAGCCGATTTACTGGATCAACAGACATCGGATGGCCATTGGACGGGCTATCTGTCCTCATCGGCTTTGTCCACGGCCACGGCGGTGAGCGCGTTGGCCATGGCGGACCCGGTCCGATTTGAGTCCATGATCACGGCGGGGGTGGACTGGCTGGCAGCAAATCAAAACGCCGACGGCGGCTGGGGCGATACGACGGATAGTCCCTCGAACCTGTCGACCACCATGCTGGCGCGGGCGGCTATTCGATTGGCGCAGGGGGAATCGGCTCTGGGGACGGGGATGGGGCGCTCGGATCAATGGATTCGCCAGGCCGCCGGCCCGGAGTCGCATGATCAGGTCCGCGCCCTCAAAGCCATCTATGGGAAAGATCGAACCTTTGTCGTGCCGATTATGATGAACTGCGCATTGGCTGGACAGGTTGAGTGGGGGCGCATTCCTCCGCTGCCGTTTGAACTGGCCGCCGCCCCCCATGGACTGATGAAGGCCTTGCGGCTTCACGTGGTCAGCTATGCCTTGCCCGCTCTGATTGCCATCGGACAACTGCTACACGACCGGCGCCCCATCCGCAATCCTCTGTCCTGGGGGCTGCGGCGGGCCTTGCGAAAGATGACGTTGCGCAAACTGGAATCCATTCAGCCCGAAAGTGGAGGTTTTCTGGAAGCGGCTCCGCTGACGTCATTCGTGGTCATGAGCCTGTGCGCTTTGAATTTGCGTGATCATCCCGTGGCGCGCCGGGGACTGGACTTTCTGTCGCGTTCCTTCCGCGCCGACGGCAGCTGGCCCATCGACGAGGATTTGTCCATGTGGGTGACCACCAGCGCCGTCACGGCTTTATGTCAAGGGAACGCATCCATCGATCTCACCGAGGCGCGGGAGTGGATTTTGGACCATCAGTGGCGCAGGATTCATCCATACACCCAAACGGAGCCGGGCGGATGGGCTTGGACCGATCGTCCGGGGGGCGTGCCGGACGGCGACGATACGTCGGGGGCTTTGCTGGCTTTGGCCGCTCTGGGGGGAGATGCGCCGGACGCGGCGGTTCGGGACGGCGTGCGCTGGCTGATGGATTTGCAGAACACGGACGGCGGCTGGCCGACGTTCTGTCGCGGATGGAATCGTCTGCCTTTCGATCAAAGTTCCTGCGACATTACGGCCCATGCGCTACGTGTCTTGCGCCAATGGCGCGCCGTTGCGGCGCCGGAGTCTTACTCCCGCTGTATCCGGCGGGGGTGGACGTTTCTGGGGGCCCGTCAGGACGCGGCCGGCGCCTGGCGCCCTTTGTGGTTCGGCAATCAGTCAACACCCGACGCCTCCAATCCGGTTTTTGGAACAGCCCGTGTGTTGCGGGCCTATGGGGACTGGCAGCGATTGGACGATCCCGTGGCCCAGGCCGGCGTCGCTTATCTCTTGCGTGTTCAAAACACCGATGGCGGTTGGGGAGGGGGCGCCGGCGCGCCATCAACGATTGAAGAAACCGCTCTGGCCATTGATGGGCTTTGTGATTGGGTGGCCCCCGCCTCCCTGGAGCGGGCGGTCCGGTGGCTGACGGAACGGATTGAGGCGGGGGATTATCGGCGCCCGCAGCCCATTGGATTGTACTTTGCCATGCTTTGGTATTCCGAGCGACTCTATCCCATGATCTGGGCGCTGGGAGCCTTGGAACGTTGGCGTCAGCGATTTGATGCGAATTCCGCTTGCCCCGATGCCGGGCGCAGAGACAATAATCTCAGAACCTATTCCTAAACCATTTGGATCTTTTTATGAGCAGTACGGCGGCCCAATCATCGATCAACCAACCATTCGAAGCCATTCCCAAAACCGTCCCGCCCGATCCGGAGGTTCGACGCGTTCTGCGTGAAGCGGCTGCGGCTCACGTTGCCCCGTTGGCAAAAGAGCGTCCGTTGTCTCGTGATGAAATCATCGAACACGGGCGGGCGATCCTGGCCTCGGCGGGGCGATGTGAGTGCCTGTTGGGTTATGCCATGGTTTGCGTGGCCAATGCGTTCTGGATGGACGCCTTTGCGGCCGTTCCGCTGTCGAAACGTATTTTGCTTTTGCCCCACTGCCTGAAGTTGGCGACAGGGTGTCCCGGTGGCTATGAAGGCGATGAATTTATCTGTGCCCGTTGCGGTGGGTGTCATCTGAATGATTTGAAATACGAAGCCGAATCCCTGGGGTATCGCGTGGTGATTGCCGAAGGCTCTCCCACGGTGGTTCGGTTGATTCTGGAAGAGTCGTTCGACGCCATTCTGGGGGTCGCCTGCCTGGATTCGCTGGAGAAGGCGTTTCACAAAATCGCCAGCCTGGGCGTCCCGAGTCTGGCGGAACCATTGTTGAACGAGGGGTGCGAAAACACACAGGCCGACCAGGAGCGGATTCGGGAATTGATGCGGTTTTATCGGGCCCCGGAATCAGCGCGCGCCGCCACCCGCAGTTATTTGCCGTTGCTTCGCAAAACCAACCGGATGTTTGAAGGCGAGAATCTGGACCACCTGCTGGATGGTTTTTGCGCCGTCGCGCCCGACGCGGCGGATACCGATCCCATGCGCGCCGTGGATCAGTTGGCCGTCGAATGGCTTCGCGAGGGGGGCAAGCGCCTCCGACCTTTCATCACGCTGGCCGGATATGTTCTGGGGAAATACGGCAGCCAATACCTGTATGAGCATGAGATTCCTGATACAATTCTGCCGGACTCTGTGCGTCGCATTGCTTTGGCCATCGAGGTCTTTCACAAGGCCTCCCTGGTCCATGACGACATCGAGGATAATGATCCGACGCGCTATGGGCGCGAAACGCTTCATCGTCGCTATAGCGTGGGAGAGGCGCTGAATGCCGGGGACTTTCTGATTGGACTGGGCTATCGGCTCGCCGCTGCGCAAAGCGCGGAGGTGGGCGCTGAAACGGCCATCGATATTCTGAACGCCTTATCCTCGGCTCATTTGCGCCTGTGCGGCGGACAGGGGGCGGAAATGCGCTGGACGCGGGCGCGTGATCGGGCCATCACGTCCCTGGACGCGTTGGCTGTTTATTCCGCCAAAACGGCGCCGGCTTTTGAAATTGCGCTCTATGCGGGATTGCGCTTGAGCCATCGCGAGATTGACCTGGAGGCCATGCGCTCTTTTTCCCGCTCCCTGGGCGTGGCCTATCAGATTCAGGATGATCTGGAGGAGTGGGAACGCTCGCCCCATGCTGAGGACTTCAGCGGATATGATGTGTTGGGCGAACGGGCGACGCTGTTACACGCCTTCGCATTGGAGGCGGCGGACGAAGACATGCGCCGTCAGTTGATGATGCCCGCGCCAGCCGGAAAATCCGACCAGGAGATTGTCGCCGAAGCCTATGCCGCGTATGAGCGGCTGGGCGTCTTTGCCAAGGCGCGGGAACTGGGCGAGCGCTTCCGGCGTCGGGCCATCGCCGCGGCCGAAAACTCCCAGGATCGCGAAATCGTCGATTTGCTGTTGCTGCTCATTGATACGATCGTGAAACCCTTTTAGATGAGCCTCTCCGCTGAAATCGCCTCGACTGTTCAGCAAGCCCTTGCCGGATTTTCCTCGGAATTTCGATACCGCCATCGGGTCCGGATTCTGTCCCTCTGTCACGAATCGGGCGGGTATCCGGGCCGGGCCGGTTATGCGGATCTGTATTACACCCGTTTCGCCCTCAATGCCCTCACCGGGCTGGACGCCGACAAAGGCGAATTGCGGTCCTCCTTGCCTTTTATGGCTTCGTGCGCGGAACAGAATCTGAATCTCATTGACGCGTTCTGCCTGCTGGACGCCATGCGCCTTTTGCAGCGGGCGGGGCTTTTGTCAGATCAATCGGAATGGGCCCCATCCGTCCGCCAACAGGCCCGGCGGGAGGCGTTGGCGGTTCTAAGACCTGCCGCGACGCAAGGCGTCACACCCTTTCCCGATAGCCTGTATATGATTTTTCTCGCCTGTTTGATCTGGGAGAATCTGGAACTGTCTGATCCGATGGACGATGTCTCTGAGGCGTTGGGAAATTTTATTCTGGAGCATCAGCGGAATGATGGCGGTTTCAGCGACACCTTGGACCAGCCATGGGGGCAAACGAATCCCACTGCCGCGGCGGTGGGGGTGTTGACGTATCTGAGGCGGATGGATGACGCAATGGCCGAACGGGTGGCCCGATTCCTCTCGACCATGCAGCGGAGCGAGGGCGGACTGGCCGCCAACGCGCAGGCGCCGACGGCCGATCTGCTTTCAACCTTCACTGGTCTGACGGCCCTGTGGTCGCTTCAAAGAATACAAAATCTATCGCTTCCGCCCGTCGCCGTTTTTTTGAAAACGCTGGCAGCCGACGGCGGCGGTTTCCACGGGTGGCCTGGTGACGAGAGGATCGACACCGAATACACATACTACGGTCTTGGCGTGGCCGCCCTCCTCGCCGACGTTCGGCTCAAAGCCACTCGCTGACGGGAGCGTCCCGCCTAATCCGTCACAGCCCAAGGCGGTGGCGCAAAGACGGTCACGGCCTGGGGACGCAGGACAGAGCGATGTTCCACGACCTGTCCGTCACGGCACGTGATCAAAAGATCATAACCTTCATAAATCCCGACAATCCCGTAGTAATTGACTTCCCGAACCTTGTAGCCATAAATTTTATGTCCTTCGGCTACGGTCGTGAAATTCGGAATGCCGTAAATGCGCATCAGATTCAGCTCCCCCTGTCCGATATCCGGCCCGTTCAGAAACAGATGGGAGTTGCTGTAGTTACCATAACAACCTCCTAACAGCGCGACCGTCCACAACAGTGCTACGACGGTCATTCCTCGTTTCAACGTCTTCTTCATCGCGTCTTTCCTCCTGGAGTAATGAAATTGGATTTTATTTGATGATTCGTCGGGTCACGGCGCCGTCGGCGTAAAATCGGGCCAGTCGATAATTTGCCACTCTCTGCCAGTGCGCCGCAGCAAGACTTCGGTCTCAAAGGGCGCGCGTAGCCGCTCCTGCATCATGGCGTCCATGGCGTTGCGCGGAGCGCCCGTCACATTGGTCCCGAAACGAACCCAGCCGTGGACGCCATCCGTGCGATGTAATACTGGCAGGTACGCCAGGGTCAGGTACTCGTGTGTTTGATTCCAACGTCGCAACAGCGCCAAAAATGTTTGCCGTTTTTTTGTTTCCACGGCGCTTAACGCCGCCGCCACTTGGTCCAGGCGCCCGTGATAAATGGGGGCGCGTATCTGATTCAGCACACACTTGTCGATGGCCAGAATCGCCAATTGCCGGTCCACCCCCCGCAGTTCATTCCCCCACTGAATCGACGGCGCGGGCGCCGGGGTTGGCTGCATTTGAATCGGCCTCGGCGTGGGGGCCGGTGTCGGTTGAATTTGAATCGGCCTCGGCGTCGGCGCCGGTGTCGGTTGCCTTTGAATCGGCCTCGGCGTGGGCGCCGGGGTCGGTTTGGGCGGAGCCATGCGCTGGATTGGCGGATCTGGAGTTGGTTTGATATAAAGTTCTTCAAACGGTTTGCGCGTTGCCGGCGCCGGATTCCTGGGCGTCGCTGGCGGCGGTGAAACCAACGCCGGCCTGGGGGTGAACGTCGGGGAAGGGGTCGGCTTGGGCAATGGATCTGCTGTTGGGGTTGGCTGGACGGCAGCGCGATCCGGAGGCGTCGGGTCCGGGGGCGTCAGATCCGATCCAATGAAAAACGGTTTGATGGGAGTGGGCGTGGGGACGACGGGTTGTATCGGCGTCGGCGTCGGCGTGCGCGTCGGCGCTGCTTCGGTCGTGGGAGATTGGATGGGCTCGATTGTGGGCGTCGGTTCCGGCCCCCCTGACGGTGGCGGCGCCGTCACGATGGGGACGAGTGGCCGCGGCGAAGGGGTTGGTTTGATGCTCTCTGGCCGGTCGTCTGGATGGTCGCGGGCGGGCGTCGGCGTCGGGGAGGCGGTCTTCAGATAACTCTCTTCATAAGGCAGCGATTGCGCGTCGAGCCAGCTTTGTCCCCAGCGAAAGGCCATGGGACCGCCAATGAACAACAGGATGGCCAGAATCCCGGCGCCCATACCCAGCATCAGACTCAGAGAGTCCTCGTTTTCGTTGTGGTGTTGGTCATTGCGCATGGTTATCAACAGGAGCAGGAGTCATTGGGCGACATCCGCTTGATTCAAATTGGCCTTGCGGCGTCGCGCAACCGAAAAACGTGGGATCAGGTGTTTTGTTCCAGTGCCAGAAAAGCGCGTTTGATCTCCAGTCCCCCCGTATAACCGCCTAATGAACCGTCCGAACGCAGAACCCGGTGACAGGGGACAACCAGGGGAATGGGATTGGCGCCCAGCGCTCCGCCCACGGCGCGCGCGCTTTTGGGGCGCCCAACCTGTTCGGCCACCCAAGCGTATGATTCCGTTTTTCCATAGGGGATCCTTTGACACGCGCGCCAGACAGCCTTGTGAAACTCCGTTCCCGACGCCCAGTCCAGCGGGAGGTCAAACGCTTCACGCTGACCGCTCAAATAGGCTTCCACTTGTTCAAAGGCCTTGGCAACCCAGCCTTCAACGCCCTCATGCACTTCATCCCGTCCCAGTTCCAGGAGGCGATGGCGCATCGTTTCCATGGCGTCACTTTTTAAACGCATGGACAACGTCAAAGCGCGCAGTCC
>JADFCT010000150.1 GCA_017161665.1 Candidatus Sumerlaeota bacterium | reverse complement strand
GGCGATTGACGTCACGCTGCCCGAAGCCCATCGGGGAACTCCGAAAATCGACATGAATCTGCTGAACAGTTACGGTCGCCAACCGGAGTCGGTCCAGGATTTCTTTGCAGAGGCTCGGGATTATTTTGAGAAAAACAGACAAGGGCGCTTTGCTGATGCCACGCGAATCCAAGTGGCTGCGGAAAAGCGGGGAATTCGATACCTTGGAGGTCCCCTGGTCGGAAGGGTGGGTCCGGATTGCGCATCCATCTGGATGCGTACCGTAAGCCCGTCACGCATCACGATCCGGATTCGGAACGCGCATGGTGATCCGGTCTTTGGTCCCGTCACCACGACAAAAGCCTCAGACCTCACCGCTGTCATTCCGCTCACCGGCTTGCGACCGGCCACCCGATATGCGTATGATGTCTTTGTTGATGACCAACGCATCGCCTTGAAGCAGGAAACGACTTTCACCACCTTCCCGCCGCCGGATTCGAAAGGAACCTTTCAACTGGCCTTTGGGGGCGACTTCCATAAGTCCGGCGTTCATAACCTCCATCTGTCCCAACAAATCCGGGAACGCGGCAATCAGGCCCTGATTCTGACGGGGGATTTGGCCGTGGACGATCGCAACAATCTGACCGGCCTGCACCGGAGCGACTATTTGTTGCGGGATCTGTCTCCCGCCTGGCAGGCGCTGGCGGCGACGCTGCCAATCTATGCCGCCTGGGACGACCATGACTACTTTGACAATGATTTGTCTGGAATTCCCAAAAACTTTACGGCCCGTGATGTGGACGCCCTGCGCGAAATCTGGATGCAAAACTGGAATAATCCCGGCGCCGGGGAAAATGGCGAAGGCATCTACTTCCGAACTCGAATCGGCCCGGCCGATCTGATCATGCTGGATACGCGTTCCCAACGCAAAAAAGAACGAAACACAAAGAACGCCTATCTTGGCGAACAACAGACGCAATGGGTGAAACGGGAATTGCTTCAGTGTCGGGGGCCATTTGTCATTATCAGCAGCGGAACCATGTGGAGTGATTACATTTCCAACGGAAAGGATTCCTGGGGAGTCTTTGACCCGGCAGGGCGGGAGGAACTGTTTTCCTTTATCGAAGCGAACCGTATCCCCGGAGTCCTTCTGATCACCAGCGACCGGCACGGCGCCCGAGGCTTCAAGATCCCCCGCCCCTCTGGTTATCGATTCCATGAATTTGAAATCGGCTGCCTCGGCGGGATGACGGGACCGGCGGCCATGGCCCCCGACGCGTCCACACAATTATTCGGACGAACGAAGCTCAAAGCCTTTGGGGAATTTGAGTTTGATACGGCGCGCGCAGATCCCCAAGTCCGCTTCCGGCTGATCGATGAAGGGGGCGCCATTCTGGAGCAGATTACGCTGAAGCAAAGCGAACTGACGCCCGGGTAAAGGCAAACGCGGGTTACCGAACGGACTTGGGCTCCGCTGACGCATCCGGCGGCGCCACGGCGGGGAAGGCGACCAGAACCGTCGTTCCCTTGCCTTGTTCGCTGGACACATCCACGATGCCCTTGTGCTGACGAACGACACCATAGACCATGGACAAGCCCATACCCGATCCTTTACCCACCTCTTTTGTGGTGAAAAAAGGCTCAAAGACACGCTGTCGTGTCGCTTCATCCATGCCACACCCCGTGTCCGCAACCGTCAGAAAGACATAGGGCCCAGGTTCCGCGCCATCATGCCTTTCGCAGTATGCGGCATCAAAGAACCGCGCCCCCGTGGTGAGCACAACTTCCCCACCCTCCACACTGGCGTCACGAGCGTTCGAACACAAATTGACCAGAACTTGTTCCAACTGTCCTGCGTCGGAGTGTATCCATTGCGACCTGGGCGCCCTTTGGATTTTCAGCACAATCTCATCGCCCACCACTCGCTGGAGCATCTCCGAAAGATCAGCCACGAGGCGGTCCAAATCAATTGTTTCGAGTTGCTGTCTCTGCCGCCGGCTGAACGCTAAGAGTTGTGAAACGAGTTTGGCCGCGCACTGGGACGACTCCATAATCTGTTCCAGGGCAAAACGACACGGCTCTCCTTTCGATTCCATTTCCAGCGCGAACTCACCATACCCCAGAATGCTTTGCAGGATATTATTGAAATCATGGGCAATCCCCCCGGCCAACTGCCCCACGGACTCCAATCGCTGGGATTCTAACCGTCGGGTCACGTCCACAGCATAATGCAGGAACACATCGTCGCTGACAGGAATCCATGAAACATCCCATACTTTTCGGTCAATGCGTATCGCGGGATAATTCACAACCTTTCCTGTGTCCAGAACGCTGTCTGCCTGACATTCGGCGCTGCACATCGGATTGGGGCCATCGAACGCAGAGGCCGCTCCAAAAAGCCCCTGGCTGAATTTATCCGAACACTTCCCGCCCACCTCGGCGCCCAGATCCCGCCCGGACTGATTGACGGCCAGGATTGTTCGGTTGCGATGAATCAGCATGGCCGGATAAGGGAACGCGTCCAACAGGAGACCGCGCAGATGGGATTCCTCTTCGGCAACGGTTCTGGCCCGGTCACGTTCTCGATCGTAAGCAGAATAAATACGGGCGCCAATCCCCAACATGATCAATCCGAGAAACCAGACCAAGCCATAATTTGCGGAGTGCCTGCGGATATCCAGTGCTAAGGACGCCCGGAGCGGCTTCATGGGAACCAGGACCCCAACGCCACCGCGAACATCCCCTTCCTCGTACCCTTGCTGCGCATGACATTTCAGACAATTTTTCTCGGCGACCATCCGTTTCATATAACGCAGATAAGGTTCGCCGTTGATTTCTGAATATTCGGAAACCTCATCCACCCCTTCCTCGAACAATTGGAGCGTGCGACGTTCCCACGCGTCTGGCACATTCCCTTCCCAGAGCGGCTTCAGGCTGGTAATCCGACCGCGAACGCCATAATACCCCGCATAATCATCCATTAATTGCCGCACCATGTAGGCGGGATTCATCAGGGTCAAATATAATCCTGTCGATGTTCGGATATCACGATGAGGGACATGGGCCAAATTGGGATTGGGCGGGGTATGGTCGGACACCGGAACATAGACGCCCCCGTGAGCGGCGCCCCACAAGCGGAAGGCAAAATCCTTGTTGAAGTTGGCCTTCGCGCTCAGGAGCGCCCGTTGATCAATGATCTCAAATTCGCGCTGAATTGTCAGCGATACAACGGTTCCAATCAGAACCGTCCACCCGATAGCCAACAGCGCAGACCACCAGAGAATGCGGCTCATAACAGCCCCCTCCCCCCCACTCCAAATAAGCGCTTGTCATTCATTTGAACCACTTCCAACGGTCCCCTGCACAGAACCTTGATGTCAAAATAGTTTTATGCAGTTTATTTTACGCTAGAAGTTTTTTCCTGTCAACGGCGATCGAAGAATTTTTGAATCAAATACAGTCACGAACAACCAGATGATGGCCATTTCCAGCAAAGGATGATCCGGTGATTGATGCCACACAGTCCCCAGTCACTGGAGAGAGGGGGGAGGGGGGAGGGGGGAGGGCTATTTTTCAAGATCCCTTGTCCGATTTTCTGTCCCATGCTCAATCTTTACGATGAAAATATTCTTTGGCTTGAATTAATTCTGTTGATTCCAGGCGCCGCTGCCCCTAGACTCTCGATCAGTTTTTGACACGAAGCCCACATCGGGGCTCCAACCATCGTCAAAAACAAACGGAGAGGTGGCCGAGTGGCTGAAGGCAGCAGCTTGCTAAGCTGTCGTAGGGGTTAACTCTACCGTGGGTTCGAATCCCACCCTCTCCGCCATTTTTTCAACATACCCTAAGTCAAGCAATATCAATGCGATGCAACCGTTTCGAAGCCCCTTCGGAGGCTTTGTGTCGATAGGGCGCCAGTTTGCTGTTTGCACTGAGTGCCATCATTTTCCCGTGAAGCAGCCGTCGGAAATCATTACAGAAAGGACCGACCAGATTCGACCGCGCTACGGGCCCATGCGGACGAAGATGCGGTGCTTGATCAAATCCCGGGCGAGGGGTATGACGCCATCAACGATGTGCTGGCCATCCAGCTCGATCCAAGCCACGCCACGCTCGCAGTGGTCCGGGTTCTCGACCTGAATGTCATAAAGCGCCTCGCCGTGGCGATAACTCATTTGAAAGCCATCCCACCAGCTGGGGATGACCGGATCGATTTGCATCGTTTCGCCGCGCAGTTTGAGGCCCAGGATTTCCTCCACCCAACCACGATACATCCATGCTGCGGAACCGGTATACCACGACCAGCCCCCCTGGCCGATCCGTCCGGGCAGGCGATAGACATCCGCCACAACCGCGTAGGGTTCCACCCCATACCGCCAGACCGATTCCGGTTCGCGGGCGTGTTCGACGGGGTTGAGCATACGCAAGATCCCAGCCGCGCGGGCGCCGTCGCCGCGCCGCGCCATTGCCATTGCCAGCCAGACCGCCGCGTGGGTGTATTGACCACCGTTCTCGCGAACGCCCGGCGGGTATCCCTGGATGTAACCGGGTGAAGGCTCCGAGCAATCAAACGGCGGATCAAAAAGTTGCGCCAGTTGCTCGTCCTCACGCACGAGAAGCCGGTAGGCCGAGTCCAGGGCCTGAGCGACGCGCCCCGCGTCGGCGCCGCCGCATAGTTGCGCCCAGGATTGGGGCAGAGAATCGATTCTCGCTTCGGCATTCGCGGCGGAACCCAGCAGCGAACCATCGTCGAAGGTCGCGCGCAGATACCACTCCCCATCCCAGGCAAACCGTTCGACACGCTCGATCAGCAATTCCCGGTCACGTTGACAGGTCTCACCCAATTCCAATTGTCCCATCAAACTGGCCATCTCGGCCATTCCCGTCAGCACGTCTGCCATGAACCACGCCAGCCAAACACTCTCGCCTTTGCCCTCCGAGCCGACAAGATTCATCCCATCATTCCAGTCCCCGGTTCCCATCAGTGGCAGGCCATGTTCGCCAAAGCGCTGGGCATGTTTGAGCGCCCGCTGGCAGTGCTCGAAGAGCGTGGCGCGTTCCAGCGAGACGATCGGCTGCTGGAAAATCTCGTGTTCGTCTTCGCTCAACCGCGGCGCTTCGAGGAACGGGACGGATTCGTGCAAAATCGACACGTCGCCTGTAATTCGCAGATATTGCGCGGCAACGAAGGGAAGCCACAAGAGGTCATCCGAGATGCGCGAACGAATGCCCGCGCCCTTGGGCGGATGCCACCAGTGTTGCACGTCACCTTCTTTGAATTGATGGCCGGCCGCGAGCAGAATGTGTTCTCGCGCCAACGCGGGGGCGGCATAGAGCCAAGCCATCACATCCTGCAATTGGTCGCGGAATCCGAACGCGCCGCCCGATTGATAGAACCCGGAGCGTCCCCAAATCCGACATGCGAGACTCTGGTAAAGCGACCATCGGTTGAGCATGAGATCGGTAGCCAGTTCCGGGGTGTGAACCTGAATTGTCCCAAGCTGCCTGTCCCACCAGGCTTGAGTTTGCCGTAACGCATCCTCCACGGCCTGATTCTCGCGGTACGCCAAGGTCAGGGCGCGAACCTGCGCCATCGAAGAGGCCTGGCCGAGCATACAGGTAATTTGTGTCCGTTCACCGGGCGCCAGTTTGAGGCTGACCTGCAAAGCCGCGCACGGATCCAGCCCGGCGCCAACCCGACCCGAGAGTTTGGTTCTCTTCAGCGCCACAGGATTACTCATTGAGCGGTTACGCCCTATAAAGACTGTACGGTCGGCCGTGAAGGACTCGGCAGGCACACTCAACGCCGCAAAGGCCACCTGATCCGCATAATCGGGATGATAACGATTGCGAGCCATGATCGCCTGCGCCTCGTCGTCCCAGGTCGTTGCGACGTGCATTTGAGAGGATTCGCGCGTTTCGCCCAGCGTCCATTCCACGTAGTAGGTCAGCGTCAGCCTGCGCGGCCGTCCAGAGTCGTTGTGCAGGAAGAGACGTTGAAGTTTGACCGGCTTTCCTCCCTCACCGTCCACGGGGACGAAGACGATCAGTTCCTGATTAATCCCATGGCTGTTGTGCTCGAAGACCGTATAGCCGGCGCCGTGCCGCGCGCGATACGCGGTTCCCTCACGAATCGGCGAGGCGGTGGGCGTCCAGAATTGGCTGCTGTCTTCATCGCGCAGGTAGATCGCTTCGGAAGGTGGATCCAACACCGGATCGTTCGACCACTGTGTCAGTCGGTTGCGCTGGCTGTTGCCCTGCCAGGTGAACCCGGCTCCGGTTTCACTGACGAGCGTCCCAAAGGAAGGGTTGGCGATGACGTTGACCCATGGAGCGGGCGTGTGGATCCCGGGTCCGAGATAGATCGCGTATTCGCGTCCATCCTGAGTGAAGCCGCCCAGACTGTTAAAGAAATGAAGTTCCCTGAACGGCAGCGCCGCCGAAGCGTCTTGGGGACTATACTTTCGGGCCACCGGTTCGGGCAGGGCCGGCGGCTCCATCGCCGTGCCCAATTGCTGGAGTAGCGCGCCACGGGCAGCCACCAGCGCCACGCAAGCCACGCTGCGCAGGAGCGTCAGATCTTCCTCCGGGATCAGTTCTGCGCTGCATAAATAGATCCCGCCGGGTTGATTGATCTTCGCGCCGGACGCATGGGATTGAATCAGGTGTTCGAGTTCTTCGCGCAACGGCTGCGTATAGCCGGCGGTCTCCTCGTTGAGGATCACCAGATCGGCCATAAGCCCGTGCATGCGCCAGTAGGTGTGCGCCTGAAGCAATTGCCGGACCAATCCCAGATCCCGCGCCTCCCCGATGGAGACCAGAGCGATGGGCAAGTCACCCGATATGGCGTAAGCCCATAAAGCGGCCTGCCCCCTGCGGTTTTCGGCGAGCCGCTTTGCGCTCGAACGCAGCAGGGCGTTGGGATAAAGCAAGTGGCTCGCAAGCTGCTGGAAACGCCGCGCATCGTCAGGCTGAATGCGCAACAAGCGCAATTCCAAATGCGCTGATTCCCAGGCGAAATCCATTGCCCGGTCAATGGAACAGGAATTGCCATACTTGTCCATCAGGTCCATGACTTGTTTGCGTGAAGGCCCGACCGCCATCACCAACGAGACCTGAACCCGCTTGCCGGGGGCGAGGAGCAACTTTTGGCTCAGGCTGAGGATTGGATCTAATACAAACCCCTGCCCGCCATTCGGCGCATCCAGAGCTCCCATCGGGTTGGCCAAGGTCCGGCCGCGACCAATGAAGCAGCGGCGGTCTGTCTCAAAGAAGAAATCAGCGTCCTGCGTTTCACGGACGGTTTTCTCCAGGGTCAGCCGATGCGCAACAAAGACAGGCGTCTCCGCGTCGCTGCGATGCCGGCGCCAAGCCAGGAGCACACGCTCCTCAGGAAGCGCCTCTGTCTGGATAAACAGTTTGTTGAAAGCAGGATGTTGGAGATCCGCTTTGTGCGGCGCCAACGCCAATTCGATATAACTGGTCAGCGTCAACCGCCGGGACCGGTCGGAACGGTTGATCAGAGTCATCCGTCGGATTTCGACATCATCATCCGGGACAACGATGACCTCGGTTTCGCTCTCGATACCGTTACGGGCACGTTGGAACTCAGCGCGGTCCAACGTGAAGTTGACACAGTAGTTATCGGCCTTGCCACCGGTCGGATGGTAACCGCTGCTCCACAAATCGTTCGATTCGGTATCGTGAATATAGCAGAACGTTCCCCAGTCGTCACGGGTCGTGTCCGGTCTCCAACGCGTAATCTCGATCGCGCCCCAACGGCTGTAACCGCCACCGGCGCTTGTCAACATGAGGGCATACCGACCATTGCTGAGCAGTTGGGTCTTGGGCGTGGCGGTATGCGGTGTGTCGAAATTGCTTATCGACGGCGCCGCTTCACCCATAATAGCCACCGAAGCGATGCGCTCACGCGTGACGATGTGATGAAGCGGTGGCAGAGTCGGGATCCGTTCGTGTAGCAGGGGCTCGAATGTGCGTACGCGTGGGTCGGCATGGAAATGATGCAGCAGACGCTCTTCATGCAGGAAATTGGTCAGCGCCAGAAAACTCATCCCCTGATGGTGCGCCATATAGGCATGCACGATAACCCCGCGGCCGCCATCGCGGCTCGGTTGACGGCTGTAGTCGAGGGCTTCGTAATAACCGTAGCCGCTCAATAGATTCAACGTGGCCAGCCGTTTCAGGTTTTGTACGGCTTCATTCGGCGCAATGCTCACAGCCAACAGGGTGGCGTAGGGCGCGACGACGATTTTTTCCGAGCCGCCGCGCTTGAGTCCGAGTTGGGGCACGCCAAACGCATAGTATTGATAGGTTTTGTTCAAATCCAGATCCCCAAAGGCGCACTCCGAGATACCCCACGGCAACCGGTGCTTGCGCCCATAGGCGATCTGGATTGCCACGGCTTCCCTGGCGGATTTGTCCAGTAGTGAATTGCCGAAAGAGCGCTGAAAGAGCAATGGCATCAGGTATTCAAACATCGTCCCGGTCCAACTGAGCAGCGCGCGGCGGCGCCCGATGGCGCCATAGGGGCGGCCCAAAGCGAACCAATGCTCGGCGGGAATGTCCCCCCGGGCAATGGCGACGAAACTGCCTAGACGCGCTTCACTTGCCAGCAAATCATAAAAGGCGCGATCCAGACGCCCCTCCGAAACGTTATACCCGATGGAGAACAGACGGCGGTCGGCGTTATACA
>JADFCT010000149.1 GCA_017161665.1 Candidatus Sumerlaeota bacterium | reverse complement strand
CCCAACAGCGTCAGGGTCAGAACGCAAAGGATCGGCGCGAGAAGGCGTCGTTCTTCTCGACGCCGCAGGGTCCAGCCCCACAGGGCTCGCCCGGCATCACACACCCATTCGCCCGTAAGCAACGTCAGGGGGAGGACGATGTGGACGGCCAGCCAGGGGACTTTTTCACCGGCATACGAATAAGCCAGCAGGCCCGATCCTCCCCAGACGAGGAGAAACGCGCGCAAGGGGCGACCTTCCATCAGATCCGCCAAAGCCAGCGCGCCTGTCACCGTCGTCAGGATCAGAGCGACATATAGATGGAGATAGGACTGCATGTGGAGAAAATTGTCCAGACGCGGGCCGTCGAAAGCGGCTTCTCCCAGATGGCCCAGCGTCATGGCGGCCAGGACGGCGACAGCCACAGCGATCCGGCGGCCCCGCGCCCGGACCGCTTCCCACGTCGCGCCGAAGGCGATCACGAGCAACAGCGGCCATTCATAGACGATCAAATGGTTGATGTAGGTGTGAAACGATCCCTGAAGGCGATGTTCTTCGTGCTGTCCCCACCAATAGGCGACCGCCTGCACGACAATGTCGATCGGCCCGAGTCGGCCGGATTCTCGGTAGGGAGAGGGCGGATGGATCCACTGAATCGGTTCCGCGCGCGCCCCCGTCAGCGAGTCCCACAACTGGACGCACACAGAAAAGGGACTGAAGGAGCCGATGATCCAGAAATTATAGACCAGCAGAAAAAGAACCACCCCCGCCAGAACCGCGCCGCCCAGCCAGAATCGATCGCCCCAGAGGCGCAAACACGCCCGGCGAATCGCGGAATCGGGCATCGGCTGTCCGTGCAGGTCATGGAGCCAGAGGCAAGGGGCCGTCACCAGCGGCGCCCCCAGAATGACGATGGTCAACACCAGCCACGTCGGCCTGTCGGCGAAGCCCCCCAGTTGCGACAGGGGCAAATAAAAAACCACCCCCAGGAGGAGCATGACATTGTTGACGATCAGGAATCGCCGCAGGGACATGCCACCCCACAGCGCCTTCTGGAGGGAGCCTTCGGATGGATGCGCCAGGCGGGAGCCGACGGCCCGAGCCGTTTCCGCCAGTCCAACCAGAAAAGCGAATCCCACGACGGCGGCCATAATAAAGACAATGTTTTCCTTCACACAGCCCATGGCGACAAAGGCCAGGATCGCTCCCGCGCCCCATCGGGCCTGTCGGGAGCGAACATAGGCGACGGCGCAGGTGAACCACAGGATCGTGAAGAATGCGAACGGCATGTCGTTTCGGCAAAAGCGGCTATAATAGCACAGCGTCGGCGAGACGGTGATGGCGCAGGCCGCCACGCCGTTGGCCCAGGGACGCGTCAGGGGCTTTCCAACAGCCACCATGGCCGCCATGGCAATCCCGCAGAGGGCGCAGAAAATCCGGGTTGTCCAATCACTGGCGCCGAAAAACGTAAAGATCAGGGCATTGACCTGCAAGAGCAGCGGGCCATGCAGGACGGGGTCATATCCCGGCGACGCATACCGCCAGAGGTAATGGCTATAGTAACTGAACAGGCTTTCGTCGTGCATCAGGACCTTGAAGCCCAGGTCCGGCAAGCGAATGGCCGCCGCCAGGGCCACAACAAAAACCGCCCACATGCCATAAGCCGCGCGGGAGGGAGGGTGGTTTTTTTTGGGGTTCAGGGCGTTGCGCATAGCGTCATCTTCAAAAGGGTCGCGCGGGCGGGAAGCCCGCGCGACCGGCGGTCGTCATGTTTATTGATCAGATCTCAGGGCTTCCAGATCGGCCAGAATCGCCAGCCATCGGGAGGAAGGATGCACCCAGATTTCCTTGTAGTTATAGCAATTGTCGCCCGGCCAGAAGGGGGCGTCATCGTTGCGGCTGGTTTGAACGCCCACCGGCAGTCCGCCCACAATGTCGCCGGAAGTGGTCGTATATTGGGGAGCGAACGCAAACCCTTCGCCGTACATCGTGCTTTGGCCGAAGGGGTTCAACCCCACCACCCACTGTAACTGCCGTTCCGCCAAATCAGCCAGGGAGCGATCGCCCAGCAATCGGGCCGCGGCGCTGAGCGCCCGCGCCTGTGACAATAGCACGCCATAGTTGCCCCGGAAGTCGAACCAGACCGGAAAGCGGCGAAGATAATGGGTCTCGCTCAGGCGAATCCCGTTTTCTACCTGTTCAAGAAATCGGTCGTCTTTCGATTCGTCGATCGAATAGATGGAGGCGGGAAACATGTTGTAAGGCGCCGTATATTCCGCGATTGTGGTCAGATATTCGACGTATTGTTGAACGCATTCCACCCAGTGGGGCCGCTGGGGATGGTCCGGCATGGCTTCGCAGAGCATGACCAGCCCGGCAATGGGGGCCTGAATTTCGCCGACATGGGAGTAATGCTGAATCCTTCGTTTTTGGGGAGACTGATAGAAGAATCCGCGCAGTGGAATATCCCAATCCGTTTTCGTCTTCTGTTGACAGGCTGTAATCATTTCAGCCCATTCCACGGCTTTTTCGGCGTATTTCGTCTCCTGTGTCGCCCGATACAATTCCACCGAGGCCGTAACGCCGATGCCGGCGATTTGCAGGGAGGGCGGCCGCGTCTGTTCGACGGCGAACTGCCAGTCCTCCTGAGCGGTTTTCAGGGAACGGGCGGCCAGATAAGGCCGCGTTTCTTTCATGAGCCGCGCGCCAAGGGCCTCGGCCGCCGCGGCGTGCAAATTGTGGTATGGGTCATTCTGAGCCCGTTCGGCCATCATATCATCGGTTGTGCCGATGAGATTATCGGTCCAAAAATCCATCGTCCCCCAGGTGACGCGTGTTCCGTCGCCAAAGCGGTTTTTCAGAATCCAGTCCAGCCCCCATCGCCCCTCTTCCATGAGACGGTCCGCCAGGCCCGTATCGCGACGCTCGATCTGCTCGGCGAGCAGAAACAGGGCATAGGTCGCTTCGCTGGTGTTGCGCAAGCCCTGGGACAGATCGCCGGCGTCATGCCAGCCACCGTTATAGGTAATCCTGCGTCCGTCGTGTTCGCCCAGCCAGTCTTCATGACAAAGACCATGAATGCCCGGGATTTCCATGCCGCAGCGCAGACAATAGAAACAGTTGATGGTCTTCCAGATGGTACCGTCCCAGACCGTGGGCGCGATGGGAAATGGCTTGGTTTCTAACGCGCCGGCTTTCACCCGATACGTCCCCGGTGTCTTAATGGCCGAAAAATCCATGATGGAAAATGCGCCAATCGGTGTCTGTTTTCGGGCGACAGGCAAATGCTGGACGGCGCCGCTGCTGAGGTTCGTCACCGTGAATTCCGACGGCGTTTCGTCGCTGGTGATGGCGATCTTGGTTCCGTCCGGCGCATATCCCGTGTGGCTGTAAGCGATCTGGCCGGGCGCCGTATTCCAGCCCTCATAATGATCCACCGCCACCTTCTGGAGTTCCAATGTGTCGATGTAATAGCAGACCGTATCCGTGGCGCCGGGTTCATGGCCCTGCATTCGATAAATGATTTCAACACCGGTCACCTTGTCACGGCTGAGATGGGGGATTTCCCAGATCACGTGATTCCATTGCTGATTCTTCAACATGAAGAAGTGTCGCCCCAGACGGCCATATTCATCGGGAACCCGGAAGGCGCCTTCATTGCGCAACACAACGGACATGGAGATGGCCCGAAAGCCCGGGAGATCGGGATAGACGCGGAAGGAAAGTCGATTGAAAGCCTCCCAGTTTTCGTCTTGAACCTTGAACAGCGCCGTACAGGCGCCGGGAGGCCGGCCATTGCGGCTGGGTTGATCCGTAAACGTCTTACAGGTCATCTTCAGCGATGCCTTGCCGGTCCAGGCCTGTTGATCCGAAATTTCAAGGGCGCCGGCGCCCAGATGATCCCAGGCGTCCAGCGACTCCATATCCGACAAAAGCCGGGAGGTCTCCACTGGCTTGGCCGCCCAGGCATGGAGGAGGGAATCCTCCACAGGGATGGGCATGGGCATGGCCGGCTCGTCGGCCAGGATGGGCGTTACAGCGGTTAAGGCACAAAAGAACATGCCCAATGTGCGGAATCGCATGGTTTCCTCCTGTGAAACGTTGAAATCACTGACGGACCGCCGTCGGCGCCGTCACGCTTTTTGCGCGCTGCGCGGCAAAAATCGCGCCGGCGCCTCAGTCGCTTGTTCTCTGACCCAGGGCTCCGCTCCCTATCGGTCGCTCCACCCTGGGCTTGTATATGTCGCCGCCTTCGGGGCTTGGCGGATGTTTAGATCCTGAGACACGGGCCTTATAGGCACTCGGAAAAAAAATCCCCTTTTTTGACTCTGTGCTATCTGTGCGTCTGTGGTGAAAAGAATTTTACCACAGAGGCACAGAGACCACAGAGATTGTTGGCCTTGGGAAGGTTTGACCAACATCAGAACGGGATTTATTTCTTTTCGCCGGCCTTATCCGACAGCGGGGCCGCGCCCCACGGTTCTTTGCGTCTTCGCGCCTTGGCGATTAGCGCAACCATCTTCTTTTCCTTCTATTCTCCATGGTTCAAAAAAAAATCCACCGCGCCACGTCGCGTCGTCATTTTCATCATTTGTTGTGAGCGCCTTGAGCCGCTCATAGGGCAACTCGTTCGAATAATTGAACGGGATTGTCGCATGGGCGTCTCGCCCATGTCAGTTGCCCGGCGTCCTCACGGGCGCGACGTCTGCGCGACACGGTGGGCGCCGATGATTTTCACAAGCAGTCTAATTCATGCGCCGCGGCGGGGACAATGACATAATCCGGAACCGCCGACCGTAGGAGCGGAAGGCTCACCGCCTACTCGACGACGCCATCGAGAATGGCGCGGACTTTCTGGAGCAGGTCGCCTCGGGCCGCGGGTTTTTGGATGAACATCATGCCTTCTTCGAGGACAAACCCGGTGTGGACGGCGTTCATACTGTACCCACTGGCGAAGAGAACGCGAATATGGGGATAGTGTGTTTTGATTTGCTCATAGATTGTCCGACCGCCACCTCTCGGCATGACCACATCGAGGATGGCCATATCAATGTCGGCCGAGCGTTTTTCCAGGACTGCGAGGGCCTCTTCGCCGTTGGCGGCGGTCAAAACCGAATAGCCCGCGCGCTCCAGAAAAGCCCGGGTCAGTTTCCGCACCGAATCATCATCTTCCGACAAAAGGATCGTCTCATTCCCTTCGGGAAGCGATTCCGTTGGGGAGGAAGCCGGAGCGGATTCAGGCGCTTCGCATACGGGGAGATAGATGGCAACCGCCGTGCCATGATCGACTTCGCTGTGGATATGCACAAACCCTTTATGCTGATCGATCAATCCATAAACAGTGGACAGGCCCAATCCCGAACCTTTCCCGACTTCTTTTGTTGTAAAAAAGGGCTCGAAGACCTTTTCCTGGATTGCTTCATCCATGCCGCAGCCTGTGTCGGTCACCCGCATCACAACATGGCGGCCCGGTTTGGCCCAGAGGTGATTTGCGCAATAGGATTTACTAATAAAGACATTTTCCGTTTCGATGGTAATGGTCCCGCTTTCTTGTTCCTGCATGGCGTCGCGGGCATTGACGCAGAGATTGACCAGAATCTGGCCGATCTGGCCGGCGTCCGCTCGAACGGAGGCCAGATTCGCGCCCTCCAGGAACTTGAGCGTAATGTGCTCGCCGATCAGGCGTTTGAGCATTTTCAACATGTCGTGAACGACTTCGTTGAGATTGATCTCGCACAGGGTGAGCACCTGTCGCCGGCTGAAGGCCAGGAGTTGCCGGACCAGGGCGGCGGCGCGCTCGCCGGCGTTCACCATTTCCTGGATCGACTCGTGGATTAATTTGTTGCTCGCTTCTTGGCTCAAGACGACATCCCCATAGCCGAGAATGACTTGGAGCAGATTATTGAAATCGTGGGCAACGCCACCGGCCAGCTGCCCCACGACCTCCATCTTCTGGGCCTGCCGCAGCTGGTTTTCCAGTTCCACTTCCCGGGTGAGGTCAATGGCCGCCACGGCCATGTGTGTGGGGCGTCCATTATTATCTTTGATGAGCAGCCCCGTCATCAGCATGGGAAATGGGGCGCCCTCTTTATGGATATGCCAGAGCTCCAGTGGGCCAAACGTTCCTTTTTCAAACAGGCCCTTATTGACTTTGGTGACTTCCTGCATTTGTTCGGCGTTGTGGAAGACCGACAGATGCTTGCCAATCAATTCGTCGGGGTCGTATCCGTGAATGGTTGCGAGGTGGGTATTGATGTATTCGAGTTTTCCATCCAGATCCGCAATGGCGCAGCCGTAATTGGCGGAATCAAAAATCGTTTTGAAGCGTTGCAGATGTTCCTCGGCTTCCTTGCGCTGCGTTATGTCCTGATGGGTGCCGTACATCCATAAGGGCTTGCCGTCCTCGGTCCACGAAATCACCTTCCCCCGGGCCAGGACCCAGATCCAATGCCCTGCCTTGTGCTTCAGGCGACATTCGATTTCATAAAAGGGGCGCTCGCCGCGGAAGTGCTGCTCCAGCATGGTGTTGCTACCGATCAGGTCATCCGGGTGGACGAGTTCGATCCAGGTGTCAAAGGACGTGGGCGACAATTCCTCCAGCGTATAACCGATCATTTCGGTCCACAAATCATTATAAAGGGTTTCGCCGGTTTGGACATTCCATTCCCAGGTTCCCACATTCGTTCCTTCCAGAATGTTTCGCAACCGCTCCTTCTCGCGTCGCAAGTCCACTTCGGCTTGTCGGCGTCGTTCCTCGACGCCCAGGGCGGAGGCGATAATGCTCAGGACGCGGAGGGCATCTTCTTCGGGCGACACATCTTCTTGAAAAACCACACAAATCGTACCGACGGACTGATGATGGCACAAGACAGGATGGCCCGCGTATGTTTTCAAGCCATACCGGGCAACGCCGGGATCGGTTTGGAAATAGGGCGTCTGATCCAGATGGTTGATCACCACGGTTTCCCGCTTTCCGCTGCGGATGACATCATAGCAGATGTGCCCGTCGGGCAGGTCCGTTGCGGGCAGATCGGGCGGCGTGTTCCAGGCGCCCATGGTACGGAGCAGCCCTCCGTCCAGTCGGTTATAGAGGGCGCAGGTGGCGCCCAGGAGGCGGCCACACAGTTCGGTCAACCGGGACACATTGGCGTCGTAGTCGGCGCCCAGACTCAGGAGGCAGGTGTTGATTTCCGACAGGCGTTCTTCGCTTTGATGGAGCGCCTGCGTTCGCTCAGTGACTTTTTGATCCAATTCGCGGTTCGCGGCTTCGAGGGCCTGTCCGCGACGCGTGTTTTCGATATGCAGGGCCACGAGATTGGCCGTGTTGGCCACAAAGGGGGCGTAGGGGGCGAAGGCGGTCTCATCCGCAATCTCCAGAAAAATGGCGCCGTAGTCGCGTTTGCAGGTATGAAAGATAAAGCGGGGCGTTCCCATTTCGCTCTGATGGGGACAGTTCGGCGGACAACCGACAAAGGGTTCGCCCGTCTCGGCGATCCATTCGAGGCAATTCGGGAGCGGGTTCAGGGAATTATTCCCGGAAGATACCATCCGGCCTTCAATACAAATGACACAACGGCGGACACCGGGCAGTCGTGTAAATTCGCCGGACAGCATGTCCGCCAATTGTGCTTCGTCCGGCGAGGCTTGGAGCGTGCTTTGTAACAGCAGGATGCGGCCAAGGCTCGCGGGATCTGTAGTGATCGACGGCGTCATGGAATATCCTTAAGAGCGGGCGCGATACTCGGCGAGGAATGTCTCCGGTTCAACAAAAAAAGGATTCTTCACCAGTTGCCCCCGGACAATCATCATCGGATGGACACTGAGCACGTCCATGATGATATGTCCGTCAAAGCGCCGCGCGTCGTATTGGCAGCAGGCGGTGTAAGGGTGCTCGGCCACCAGCAGATTCAGACGCGCCTCATAATCCATGAGCGAGGCCTCGTCCGCGCGCCCCTCGACCAGACACCAGCTCATTTCCCCGGTTCCCCGCGCTCCGACATAGCCCTCGTCCAGCGCCTGATAGTAAAAATCTTTCACCGCATCCAGCATTTCGTCTGCGTTGAACGATCCTTTGGGACAATAGGCCGGTCCCGCTTCGGCCACCGTCAAATCCTTTGCCTTCGATCGGACATCAACGCCCAGTTCTTCCAGGCAATCCAGCATTTCTTCGGGTGTCATCACGTCCACCAGATAGAGGAGTTTTTCCCCGGCCAACATGCCGCTTTCCAGATACTTCGCCATGACGCGCCGCCGCTCGGTATCGTCATTGTAAATGTAGCAGACATGCTGTCCTTCCGGGACGGTTTCATTGGAAAAGCCCAGCGAGATGGTTCTTCTCTCTTTCACGTTACACATGGGCCTGCCCTCCTTGCCTCTGAAAGCGTTTGACCTGAAATGGGGCGGCGCCATGGACGTCTCGCCCCCGGCATTCCGCCTCCGGATTTTTTTCGCTCCCGGATCTCCATGAACCGAAGTTAATTTATCGGCGTCCCCCCGCAAAACTCAAGGTTTTTGTGGGCTTGTGGTGAAAGGGTGAAAGGGGATTCGCGATCATTGGGCCTGTAGAAATACATCTCCTTTTTCGACTCGATGTCCTCTCTCTCTCTCTCTCTTTCTCTTGAAAATGTTGAGTCGCTGCCGGATGGGCGTCGGCGCCGTCACGCTTTTTGCGCGCTGCGCGGCAAAAATCGCGCCGGCGCCTCAGTCGCCTGTTTTCTGCCCCAGGGCTCCGCT
>JADFCT010000148.1 GCA_017161665.1 Candidatus Sumerlaeota bacterium | reverse complement strand
ATCTGCCAGGCCATGGCCACGGTGGGATCGTTGATGGCCTTGACGGCCGGAACGGCATAGGCGGCGAAGGCGCAAAAATACTGCAAAGCCAAACCGGCCCCAAAAAGCACAGCCCCAAATTTGGGCACACGGCGCTCCAGAAAGAGCCCCAGCCCCGTAATGCCCCCCGACGCAGCCAGCAAGAAGACAAATCGCACGGGTGGCGGCGTGTGACGGGAGAAATGCGCCGCCGTGAAAATGGCGCCCACCGTCAACAACAGCGCCCCAATCCGCGTGAACCACCACATGCCTAATTGAGATTCCATGCTGCCACCTTCCGTGGGCGGCAGCATGTGAATGCGGCGTAGCCACTCCCTGACATCCAAACCACGGCGCGCCGTCCCCTCTTTCCGAGGAAGCGAAGCCGCCGGGGCTTTTTCACCGAGTACCGCCGCCAGCGGATTGGGCGCCATGGTCGCCAGATGGGCCTCGCCCGAGTCCGTTGAGCGGAGATCCTGCGCTGCGGGAGCGGCTGGGGCCGGCTCGCGGGCCTGCATCCATTCCCGTTTCTTATCGGCCAAGGCCTGAACCCGTTCCCAGGGCGACGGCTCCAATGGAGGAGGCGCAGCAACCGGCTCTTCATCAGCGCCCCGCCCTCCTTCAGATTCCAATCCGCGAACCCGTCGATCCAAGTCGGCCAGATTGTGTTCAATTCGCGCCAACCGCTGGAGAATTGAGGGATCCATGGCTGCCGGTTCCTTTCACTGTTTTCGTTTTCAACACAAAGGGCAAATTGCGCGCCAATCCATGGGCGATCATCCTCTGGTCTTTTTTCTGCCGCAAGAATTGTTTTCTGCTCGAAAAGAGGCCATCCGATCGCCCATTCCTTTCCGGGGGAGCGAAAGGCCTTCTTTCTCTGAGTGACAAAATCCGTCATCCGCCATGGCGCCCTGTGTCAGTGGACTCGAATCATAATCAGTTCATCCTATTATCGGGTTGACCCTGCCGGGGACGGGCTGAGATAATTCGTCGCTACGCTCGCTGAAGGTTCTTGCAGACACGCAGACAACCGTTCCGACGTGATTCTTCCGAAGAGGCGCCCATCCATGGCACAGCAGAAATATTCCGAAGACTCCATTAAAGTACTCGAAGGACTGGAAGCCGTTCGCAAACGGCCGGCCATGTACATCGGCAATACCGATTATCTGGGGCTCCATCATCTGGTCTGGGAAGTTCTGGACAACTCCGTCGATGAGGCCTTGGGCGGTTATTGCACCAATATCTCCGTCACCATTCACAACGACAATTCCATCACCGTGCAGGACGACGGTCGTGGCATTCCTGTCGGCAAGCACCGGGATCCCAAATATCAACACATGTCCACCGTCGAAGTGGTCATGACGGTCCTCCACGCCGGCGGCAAGTTCGAAAAAGAAGCCTATCAGTTTTCCGGTGGTCTCCATGGCGTGGGCGTTTCGGTGGTCAACTTCCTCAGCGAATGGCTGGAGGTCGAGGTGCGCCGCGACGGCAAGGTCTGGACCCAGCGCTACGAAGTCGGTAAACGCGCCACGGAACTGACCGAAATCGGCAAGTCCCAGAAAACGGGAACCATTATCCGATTCAAGGCCGACCCGAACATCTTCAGCGCAACGGAATATTCCTTCGACACGCTGGCCACCCGTTTCCGCGAGTTGGCTTTCCTCAATCCGGGCATCACGATCCACATTCACGATGAACGGACCGGCAAGAAAAATTCATTCCTCTACAAGGGCGGCATTGTCGAATTTGTCAAACACCTGAATTCCGCGAAGGAACTGGTGAATATCAAGCCCATCTTCTTCTCCATTACCAAAGAATTCGACCGCGTCATGGCGGGGCAGAAAACCCGGGAAACCATATCGGCTGACATTGCCATTCAATATAACGACTCGTACAACGAGACGGTGTTCGCTTTCGCCAACAACATCTCCAACAAAGACGGCGGCACCCATGTGTCCGGTTTTCGTCGCGCCTTGACGCGCACACTCAACGACTACGGGCAAAAGAACGATTTGCTCAAGAAGGCCCTCAAGAGCGATACCATGACCGGCGAAGACGTGCGCGAAGGGTTGACCGCCGTCATCTCCATCAAGATCACGGACCCACAGTTCGAAGGCCAGACGAAGGGCAAGTTACTGAATCCGGAAGTCGAAGGGCTGGTCACACAAATCGTCAACGAAGGTCTCAGCGAATACCTGGATGAGAATCCCAAAGTCGCCAAGAAAATTCTCGGCAAGGTCACCATGGCCGCCCAGGCTCGCATCGCCGCCCGCCGCGCCCGCGAAACGGTTCGCAAGAGCGTCATGGAAGGCGGCGCGTTGCCGGGAAAACTCGCCGACTGTTCGGAAAAAGATCCCGCCCATACGGAGTTGTACATCGTTGAGGGCGACTCGGCCGGCGGTTCGGCCAAACAGGGCCGTGACCGCCATTTTCAGGCCATTCTGCCCCTGCGGGGAAAAATCCTGAACGTCGAAAAGGCTCGGCTGGACCGCGTCCTGGGAAGCGATCAAATCCGTATCCTCGTCACGGCCTTGGGCACCGGCATCGGCGCCGACAACTTCGACCTGAAACGACTGCGCTATGGCAAACTCATTATCATGACCGACGCCGACGTGGACGGCGCCCATATTCGCACCCTGCTGCTCACCTTCTTTTACCGTCACATGCGCGAACTGATCGATTCCGGCGCCATCTACGTGGCTCAGCCGCCCCTGTATCGCGTCAAAAAGGGCAAGACCGAGTTCTATCTCGACAATGATGAGCAACTGGACAGCTACCTCCTCGATCTGGCGCTGGAAAACGTCCAGATCCGTGTGGGCAAAAAAGAAGACACGCTCATTCTCAGCTCCAAAACCCAGGTCCGTTCCATCATGGACGGCCTGATCCGGCTCAACCTTCTGAGCGTTCAACTGTCGCGCAAAGGCATTCTGCTCAAAGAATTGGTGGAAATCTTCGAAGAGGAACGCAAACTGCCCATCAGCTGTGTTCTGTATCAGGATCAGAAGCGATACGCCTTCAAGAAATCCGAACAAGTCGAGATCGAGGAAAGCATCACCGACGAAGTGCGCAAACAGACCCAACGGGAAGGCAATCTCCAAGCCATCCAAGGTGATCTGCTCGAAGAGAACACGGAGGAATTCCACGCGCCCTATGAAATCATCGACTTGTCCGAGTCGGAGGAAATCCTCGATATCCTCAAACGATTCGACAAGGTCAACATCCGGCCGGATGATATTTTCATGAAGCCCGTCTCTGTCCTCGCCCAGATGCTGGATGATGATATGACCACTTATTTCGGCGTCCTCATCGGCGACGACGAGCACATGGTCCACACGCTGGAAGACGCCTTCGAACGCGTCAAACAGGTGGGCGGCAAGGGCTTGCAAATCAGCCGCTACAAAGGTCTGGGGGAAATGAATCCCAGCGAACTGTGGCAGACGACCATGGATCCCGGCGAGCGCCGCCTCCAGCAGGTCACCATTACGGACGCCAGCGAAGCGGAGCGCATCTTTACTTTGCTCATGGGCGATCAGGTCGCGCCCCGCCGTCGTTTCATTCTGCGGAACGCCGACCAGGTCAAGAATCTCGATATATAGGCGGACCGATATGTCCCGGCGCCTGTTGGTTTTCGGCTTTAATGAATCACCCTGGCTGGGCGAGGGATGGCATGAGCGGGAAGCATGGGGGCGCGGCGGAACCTGTCGCCTCACAGCCGGGCGGGCGCAAATCCGGCTGCCGGCCGATCAATCAGGACAGGCGTGGGCCCTCCTGATGAGCGCGCCCATGGCGGCGGCCCGCGGGCAAGACGTCACGGTCACCGTGTCTGTGGACGCGACCGTGATGACACGCGAAACACTGCCCGGCGATTTGTGGCGACTGGTACGCGGACGCCTGCCCGAAAACCTGGGTCCCGAAGCATTGCTGACCATTGAGACCACGCCGGTCTTGTGGCCACACAAAAGGCTGGGCTCGGGCGATCATCGGGAAATCGGCGTCAAAGTCGCAGCCCTGCGTCTGGGGGCGGATGAAGCGACGGGAGATTTTGACTCAGGAACGCCATCATGATCTGTGCGGAAAACCTCTGTAAAAAATATGACACCAAGACAGCGGTCAATTGTCTGAATCTCGATATTGCGCCGGGCGAGTTATTTTGCTTTCTGGGCCCCAACGGCGCGGGCAAAACCACAACCATCAAGATGCTGACGGGCCTGTTGAAACCGACGGCCGGTCGGGCGCGCATTGGCGGCTATGATATTCAGGAGCATCCCGTCGAGGCCAAACGCCTGATTGGCTATATCCCGGATCATCCCTATGTCTATGAAAAATTGTCGGGGCGAGACTTCTACCGGTTCGTGGGCGATGTGTTTCACATTCCCCGTCGGATTCAGGATGAGCGGTTCCGGGAACTCGCCGATCTCTTGCTCCTGACCGAAATGGTGGACGAGTTCGTCGAAAATTATTCGCATGGGATGCGTCAGAAACTGGTCATCGCCACGGCCCTCATGCGCGATCCCCAGGTCCTGGTGATTGACGAACCCATGGTCGGGCTGGATCCCCGCAGCGCCCATGTGGTGAAAAAACTATTCCGAAACCAGGCCGAACAGGGCGGCTCGGTCTTCCTGTCCACCCATACCCTGTCTGTGGCCGAGGAACTGGCCGACCGCATCGGCATTATCAATCGCGGGCAATTGATCTTTCTGGGGACGGTGGCCGAATTGCGCGCCGCCACGAATACCGATGGCGCCCTGGAAGACCTCTTTCTGCGCCTGACGACGACGGAAGGCGAACGCGACGATCCCACCGCAGCGCTGGAGGCGTAAGCCATGGCGCCTGACACACGGGCGCATCGCGGCGCCCATCCCCAAGACCCTCTTTTGTTCTCCCCCCCAGCGCAGGAGCGCATGGCCATCGCCGTTCATGAGTTATCATGGCTGTTGTCTCGCGGATATCCGGACACGGCTTCGTTGAAACTGGTGGGCGACCGGCACAAACTGAAAAAACGACAACGCGAAGCGGTCGGGCGCGCGGCATGTTCGGATGCCGCACGCGATGGTCGCCGGGCAAGCCGTCGAGAGTTGCTGGACATATCCGGCGATCGGTTGATGATCGACGGCTTCAACATCCTGATCACCGTGGAGGCCGCCTTGTCGGGCGCGGTGGTGTTGGTGTGCCGCGATGGCGTCTATCGGGACCTGTCCAGCGTGCATGGCTCGTACCGATCGGTCGAGGAAACGGATCGGGCGCTGCATCTGATCGGGAAATGTCTGGCGCCGGCCCAGCTGGTTTGCGTCGAATGGGCGCTGGACCGCCCGGTGTCGAACAGCGGCCGACTGGCGAAGCGGATCGAAGCCCTGGCCGAAAAGGAAGACTGGCCCTGGAAAGTCACACTGAAGAATAATCCGGATCGCTATATGATGCGGGATCACGCCACTGTCGCCACAGGCGACTCGGTGGTTTTGAATGCGGTTGACGCGTGGGTGGATGTGGTGGGAGAGGTTCTCATGTTGTGGGAGAAGGCTATCTGGACAGTGGATTTGAGCGGAAGGGTGTAAGACCGATCGGATACAGAACGACGAATCCAGAAAGGAAACACCTCCATGTCAACGAACGGTTTTCATGTCGTCACCGGCGCCTACGGGTATTCGGGAAAGTATATTGCCCAGCGGTTGCTGGACGCGGGATGCGAGGTGCGCACCCTGACCAATTCTCCCAATCGGCCCGATCCCTTCGGTGGAAGGGTTCCCGCTCTGCCGATGGATTTTGATTCGGTGGAAGAACTCACCGACTCCTTGCGCGGCGCTTCGGTATTATATAATACCTATTGGGTGCGCTATAATGCGGCCGGCGATTCTCATGAGGTGGCGGTCCGAAATACCCTTCAATTATTTGAGGCGGCCAAACAGGCCGGGGTGGGCCGCATTGTGCATGTCAGTATTCTGAATCCCTCGGACGATTCCCCATTCCCCTATTTCCGGGGCAAGGCCCAGCTGGAGCGCGCCTTGGGCGCGACCGGCATCCCACACTCCATTCTCCGCCCCGCCATTCTCTTCGGCAAGGAAGATATCCTGGTCAATAACATCGCCTGGTCGCTCCGGCGCCTGCCGGTCTTCGGTGTCTTCGGTAACGGACGCTATCGGATTCAGCCGGTCTATGTGGATGACCTGGCGGCGCTGGCAGTGGAACACGGACGCCTGGAGGGGAATCATTTGATTAATGCCACGGGTCCGGAAGTCTTTGTCTATAAAGACCTTGTGAAAACGGTCGCCGATATCATCGGTGTCCGTCGCCTGGTAATGAGCGTTCCCGCCCCCATGGGCTATCTGTTTGTCTCGCTCCTGGGCAAGCTGGTGGGCGACGTCATCATAACGCGAACCGAAATGCAGTCACTCATGAACGACCTTCTCTGGGCCGATACGCCGCCCACGGCGCCCACAAAACTGACGGATTGGGCCAAGGAAAACCGTGAAACGCTCGGCGTCAAATATGCCAGCGAACTGGCCCGCCGATTGGATCGCACGCGCGCCTACGATTGAGGACACGTTCGTGTCCTTTGGCGCGATGCGAATATCTCCGTCGGAGTCATGGGGGGGGCTTTGAGGATCTTCGTCGGCGCCGTCACGATTTTTGCCTGCTTCGCGGCAAAAATCGCGCCGGCGCCTCACTCCTTACTTGCCGGACCCGGGGCTACGCTCCCGTTGGTCGCTATGCCCCGGGCTCGTATGAGACGCCCCGTCAGGGCTTTGCTGACGCGCCATGGAACGCGACAGGCCAAAAATATTCGAGAAAGACAAATCGCAAGATTCGTCGAAAAGAAAAAGAATTGTTTCCGCGAGCCTTACGCCCGCCAGGGACGCGGCCGATTCTTGATTCCTTCCTCGCCGAGGGCCTTGATGGCGATGTTGACGTCATCCACGATCTGAAAATCAAACATGCCGACGCACAAGAAGTCGGCCCCGTTTTGCAGGGCATAGCGGAAGGCTTTGTCCGGATGGATGGCGCCGGCGGCCAGGACCTTGAACGCCATGAAGGGCACGTCGCTGTTCTTCATGAATTCGATCGTCTCATCCGGGAACAGGCAGAACATGTTGTCACAGAATTGATTGTGATCCTTGGAATGCGGGCCGTCCACGGAGAAGGGGATGCGATTTTCTTTGGGATGAGCGGACCAGTAGTCGTCGCTGTGAAGGGTCTTCATGTAAAAGTCGGGGATCAGGCCGTCATCGGCGCAGGCCTGGAGGGCCTGAACGGCATGAGCGCCGAGGCCGGCCGGGTACTTCTGCTTGCGGATATAGTCGATGGCCTTGTGCAGGATATCGATCTGACCATCCCGGACGCGCCAGTCCGTGCAATTGCCCTGAATCTGAATAAAGTCCACGCCGCCATCAATGGCGCGATCGATATCGCCGTAAATGTCATCCGGCTTGGGATGGACCTGACAGACGATTTGCAGTTGGCTTTTATAGAGACGACGGTACTTGTTGATAATGTCCAGCTGCGAGCCGGTCAGATTCATGGTGTTGACGCCGGCCTGTTCGGCCAGGCTCAGGGTCTCGAAGATTTTCTGTTCCGTGTTATAGGCTCGGAAGAGAGAGGGGACATAGATCAGATCCCGGGAATGGGCCCAGCCGCCGATGAGGTTGCCGCCGAGGATGATGCGGCTGATTTTTTTGCCGGCGATTTCGCCGGAGGGCAGTTCGCCTTTGAGGTCTTCGATCTTGGATTTGCTGACCTGAATGGTGGCCCCACTCAGGGAATCGGTAGTGGGAGGCGTTCGCGCGGCGGCGATGCCGAAGATGCCGAGCACCGGAGCCGTGGCCAGGCTCTTGAGCACTTCGCGACGGCCCAGAGACGTCCGTTGAGGCGCTGCCGGCGCCGCATCCGTTTGCGATGCCTCGCCCCCGGCTTCCGTGGTTTCGGTGGCGGCCGACAGCGCCTGTTTTTTGATGGCCCGCCCTTCACGAAAGCGGGCGATCAGTTGCGGCAGGATGCGATCCAACCCAAAGCGCTGTCCGGTGGGGAAGAAAATAATCACGGCCAGGGCGAGGGCTTCAATGACATTGCGATCAATGAGCAGATAGTGTCCGGAAACCTGCCATCCCAGTTCGGCAGCCACAAAGGGCGGCATGGCGATGTAATAAAGAAGCATCAAAACGATTCCCGCCACACAAGCGGTCCGGGTCAGGGCGCCGAGGATGAGGGCGACGCCAACGGCGGTCAGGCCCCAGGCGTTGAGGAAATCGGTCAGCGCCAAGGCCCACGGCGTGGCGGCGATCCATTGAAACAGACCGCTGAGGAGCCAGCTGGAATGGGCCAGATACTCTTTGGCCGACCAGTCTTCGGCAAAAATTTTGACGACCCCTTCATAGAGAAAATGCCACCCGATGGCCACGCGCAGCGCGGTGAGGATGATCAGGTGAAACACCAGCCAGTGAGATGTTTTTTGCGTCGGTTTTGTCATGATTCATCAAACTCACTTCAAGATTTTGAATGGGTGGAAGTGGCATGGGCCTCTTGCCTATGTATACAGCCCGGGGACCTTATGTGTGAGCGGCCAGCCTCACAATATGGATGTCGGCGTCAAAAAAACAGGAGCCTTCGCGTCCATTCGCGGTCGTGTTTTTTTCAACCGCGAATGGACGCGAATGAACGCGAAGGCCTTTTCTCTGCCCACATCATAGTTTTGACACGGCCTTGCGGGCTTGTCCTCTCAATCACACATCGCAAATCGACACGGCTTCGATCAGGGAT
>JADFCT010000147.1 GCA_017161665.1 Candidatus Sumerlaeota bacterium | reverse complement strand
GCGGCGTCATGGCCGGTTTGATCATGTCGTCTGGCGGATCATCCCCACAAGCGCGGGGAACGCTTTTTTCTGGTATTCATTGATCAGGTCGCGAACGGATCATCCCCACAAGCGCGGGGAACGCATAACGTCAACTGAGGCAACCGTATTCGATTTCGGATCATCCCCACAAGCGCGGGGAACGCCGTTTATATAGCTGCATGTTACCAAAATTAATCGGATCATCCCCACAAGCGCGGGGAACGCAAGTTGGATAAATGCTGCAGGTGCCGAAAAGACGGATCATCCCCACAAGCGCGGGGAACGCACTTCTTCTAACCCACTAATTCAACTCAGCCTGTCAGCTCCGAAAAATTCTACCAATTTTCCGGACACCAAAACACCCAAAAGAATCGGGCGATATCTCCAAATTTCCAAGAAGCCCTTACCTTCCCAAAAAACGAAACTTTCTGTGCAATTGTCAAAGAGCATCATCCTGACGCCTTCGCTACGGGTTCGGCGTCTTCCTTTTCAACCGGCAGAAACGATACCAGCTTCAGCCCGTCGAATTCAACAGGCATCCGCCGGTTCGTTCCCGCCGTCAGAAAATCATACCCGGATTCCGTGTTGGTGCTCCACAGCAGGACCGCATTCCCATCCTCGATGCCTTCGCACACCTGCCCCCACAGCATCTCCCGGACCCGTTTGGACAAATCGCCCACATAAACCCCGGCCCGGGCCTCCACCAGCCACATCGCCAGCCGGCCGCGCAGGCGCGGGGGCGCGTTTTCAAGTACGATGACCAGCATCGCCGATAGTCTCCGGATCGGAAAACGCAGGGCCCACGGCATCGTCGGGCGGAGGCGGCGGTTCCATGCCGCCGGCGGCCAGTACGTCTTCGATGGTTGGAATGATTGTTTTCAGCAGCTTGGTCCGACGGAACATGTCCCGGCATCCCAGCCGGACATGGTGTTCGTAATGGGCGTTGACCCGCGCCGCTGTTTTGAACGCCACCGGAACGACCGTGTCGAATTTGAAAATATCGGCAATGTCGTAAACGAAAGACAGCGGTTTGCCCGTGTGAATGAATCCCACCGCCGGCGCATATCCGGCCGCCAGCACCGCCGCTTCGGCAATGCCGTAAAGACAGGCCGTGGCCGAGCTGAGACACTGGTTGACCGGATCACTCGACGCCCAGTCTTTCGGATTGTAATTCCTTCGGCTCCACTGAACCCCATGCTGCCGGGCAAGGCTCTGGTACAGGCTTTTCACCCGGGCCCCTTCAATGGCCTGCAACTGCCGGACGCTTCGTTTGGCGGGCGGCTTTTCCTTGAACCGGAGTTCAAACATTTTGCGCACCACCGCCAGTCGGGAAGTCTCATCCAGGGCCAGACGGGCCTGATGCAAAAGCCGGTCCGACCGGGCGCCCCCCGGCTGGCCGGACGAATACAGCCGGACCCCGGCCTCGCCGATCCATACGATCAACGTCCCCACCCGCGCCGCCTGGGCCACAGCTGCATGGGAGATCCGGGTTCCCGGCTCCAGCATGATGCAGGCAACGCTGCCCACCGGAATCTGGGTCCGAACACCGTTTTTATCCACCACCACGAACGCCCCGTCGATCACATCCACACGGCCTTTTTCGATAAACACCATGGATATCCGCTCCTTGATGGCGATGGGTTTGAGTTTGGGGAGCATCCTCAAGCCCTCGCTATGGACAACATGCCGCATCCGAACGCCTTTGCCGGACCGATGCCTTTCCTCACCATCTCCATGAACCCCGCCGCATCCTGGACTTCCAATATGCCCGAGTAGGTGACGGTAACGATTTTCCCGGGCTGGTTATTTCTCCGAAAGTAGATTGGCCGATTGTTTTCGACATTGAAAGGCGCCATCAGCCGGGCCGACGGCGCCATCTTTCGGTTAAGCCACTCTTTTTGCTCGTCTTCCCGGATAAAAGGGACTCTGCACCGTTCCACGTTCAGGCGTTTTGTAGGATTGGCGCATAGCAAAAATCGAAGCCGATGACCGGCCTCAAGTCGGTAATCCGCGGAGCGGCTCGCCAAAAGCCTTGCTTTTTCAGACCCCTCCACAGGTCGCATATTGGACTGCATCAAAATGTTTCCACCGTTTTGCGATCCGGTTTCAAGGCGATATAGAAAAGGTCTTGCCGCTTGGTCATTACCGGGAAAAAGTTCCCACAGGCAACGGTGAATTTCATAAGGGTTGCGAAAAAAGTTTTCCGATAAATGAACTTTGCTAAGGTACATGATCACCTCATGTGGGGATAATATAGACCGACCGGTTGGCGAACTGACGTTTCCCCGCCGAAAGGGGAATGTCGCGAACCATCAGGCGGCTCGCTCCTTTCTTTTCCACCTCGCTGTAAACCGTTCCTGAATGGGGAGGCGATTGTTCAAGGGCCTCAAGAATCCCCGCCGCGTGCGCCACCGCCTCGAATATTGGTCGGGTCAACGGGCAGGATCGCCTGCCAAGGTACGGTGTGAAGAAAGGCTTTTTAACGGCGGATCGTACTTTTTCCATAGAGACGGGGGCGTCTTCAACGAATTGAAGGGCCAGCGTAAAACGCGCATCACATAAGTATTCCCTGGTTGATACCACCGGGTTGGGGTTTGGCTTGCCGTCTACTTTCCGTGCGTCCAGAACCGTATGAAAATCGACGATTTTGGTCGGCGCGGCGTCAGATCGAACTGCAAAGACAAAAGAAGCGCCCAAATCAGCCAACTCTTCCCGTTCCCGGCGGTCGATCCCTAAGCACGCCCCGATAAAGCCGATCACGGCGCTTCGGGTCGGGAAAGAATGGCTGGGGCGAAAATCCTCAAAGGTATGGCCGCCCCATGCCTGCATGACGCCGTGCAGTTTGAGAATGAGAAAATCAGCCATCACCCCGCACCTTTTTCGGGGCCGTCTTGCGCCACCCAGTTTTCCAGTTCGCCCAAGCTGCTCATAAGCGGGGAAAATCCCGTGTCCCGGAGGCTGAAGGCGGCGACCCGGTCCGACAGGCCGTACCCGTTGGCCACCGTTTTCCAGTAGGCGGCCAAGGCGTTAATGGAAGGAGCCAGAAACCCCCCTTTGCGATCCCGATCGACAGGCTTTTCAAACGCATTGGCCAGAGAAAGCGGCATATCCCCGAAGGTGGCCATGGCAAAATCAGCCACATTGTGGGCTGCGAAACTGTTTTGCTTGGCTTCGGGGACCACGGTGGCCATCATCCGAAGAAAATGTCTGGCAATTTTCAGGGCTTCCGGTCTCGGAATATCCCCGAGGTTTTGCCGCAACAAGGGGATATTCAAGCTGGCGTATCGGTAAAAGACGCCTGCGCTAAATTCCTGGGTGTTGAGATGCCCGGCGCCCACGTCTCCGGCGTCTTCCACCAAATCATCCACCGCCGTGAACCAGTCGATATCTGCGTCAACAGCATGGGTCGTGATGGCATGGGCTACCGCCATAGCCCCGTCAACGGGCGTCATCACACCCGATGTTGCCATTCTGCCGGACAGAGCGATATCCACGGCCTGGCCAAATGCATCCCGGAACCCTTTGCTTTCTTTTTCCAGCATCTTGGGGATTTTCTTTGCATCGACGCCCTCAGCTTCCAGGTCCGACAGCCGCCGGCAATACCGCTCAATTTCCGCCACCGCCCACGGGGCGACTGCGTCGGCTTGGGCGTTCTCGTCTTCTTCCGCCCGCCCCACAATCATGTCGATGGTTCGGTTGACCAAGTTTTCCGAAAAATCTTCCTTTAATTCATCGACGAGCTTTTTTTTGAGTTTTTCCAACTGGCGCGTCCGAATTGATGGTTTCCCGATTTCTGTTCGGTAATAATCGCTTTTTCTCATCGCCCTTTTCAGGCTTTGACTGGAGATGCGAACGCGGCGGACCCCGCCGAATACAGCGGATTTCTGCATGTTCATATCGTCCCGGTTCAAACAGGAAGGGCTGTGCGACATCAGTACATGGAAATTGAGAAAATTCTTTTCGCTCATACGCTGCTCCTTTTCGGTCCTTTTTCACCGTATTGTTCCATGAAGAATTCTTCGACAATGGCGCGTTTGCTGTTCTCGCCCCAGTAAAAAAGCTGACTGCCCAGCCGGTTCCAATCGACGGTGGGTTCCGTCTGCTGTAAAATCCGCCGAAAATAAGCAAGATCGTTGGGCGGCTGAGACCGCAAGATTTGAAAGAGGCGCTTTTCGCTGACCTTGGCTTTGACCAACTGAGTCCCCAGTGAATCACCGTTTTCCCGATGGTTTGCATAGGGCAGGCAATAAGCGACGCGAAGCGCCTGCGGCCATGGCCGCTTCCCGCGCAACAACCGATACAGCGCTGGAATGTAGCGCAGGTCATCGGGAGATTTGACCCGCCGGAATTCTGCCCTTTGCCCGGGCGTCAATGTCTGCTGATACCGTTGCCGCAACGCCGCGAAATCCATTGCATCGTTGGTTTTCCCTTCCATGCCCTATTCCCTTCTCCCTAATCCAGCCGGTTCAGTTCTTTGAAAAGCCCCCTTCGGGCAACTGCTATCGCCTTTATCTTCTTAGGGTCATTTTTGTATGGCTGGGTCAACTGATTGAAAATGGTTTTGGCCAACCCGCTTAATTGTTCCTTGAACTCATCATAGGCTTCCACGACCCGTTCCCAATCCATTTCTCTAAAAGCGGCGTGGATGACAGGTTCGGACCCGTTGTAGAATTGACGCTCGGCCTGTTCCTGAATGCCGGAAACGCCGACCGCTTTGCCAAAACCGTACAGTTTCTTGCGCAAAAGAGTCTTGATATTCAATCCAGTTTCGACAAAATGGTCCAGATGGGCCTCATTGTCATCCCAACCCGCTGACAGGTTGAAAAATTCATGCCGGCGCTGGAGCACCGACGCCTGCTTGTTGCGATATCCGCCGACCGTCAGGTGAAGTCGCTGTTGCCGGGCAAAAACTTCCCGATATTGACTCACCACCGGCGCGGGGATTCGGCCCTCATTTTTTTCTTCTTTCCGCATCAGGAAATGATTCAATTGGGTCCATGCGGGCGCGGTGGTTGTGAAGGACAGATATTTTTCTTTTTTCCCGATTTGCCGAGGGCTGTGGGGGTGAGGCCAGGGGGGCGGCTCCTTCACTGTAAAAGCGGAAAATTTTTCCTTCCGGAATCCGCCGTACAATCTGTCTGCCGTCGTCCCGCAGCAATGGCACCGGCCGGTCTCGTTTTGCGGAATCAATTCAATGTGGGCGGGCTGCCAGAACAATCCTTTGGTCATTCCGATCCGGTGCGGATAATATGTGTCGCCGGCTTTGATCGGATCGATCCATACGGGGGTTTCATCCAAACCTTCATCAGGCGGAAGAAGCCGATCCACCCAACCCTTGTGCAAGACATTTTTCCAAACGCAGGACCGAAGGCTGTCATCCTGGATCAAGGTCGTTATTGGTGCGCTGCCCCGCAAGCCGCCTTTGAATCCGCCGCCAAAACTGGGACATGCGCTGGCCTGATTAAATAGGGCGACAGCTGAGCAGGATGCGCATGTTTGGCGGATTTCGCCGGGATCGTTGAAAAAAGCGTGATTGTTTCCCTCCGGCAATCCTATGAACAATTTCTGGATGGGGGTGGCTTCCTTTGCCCGGACATGCCTGGTCTGCATGAAGGGCGTCCGGGGATGATCGAGGACAAACCATTCCAGAAACGGCTCTGCTCCTTTGTCGAAATCTGTTTCCGGCATCGGATTTTCAGCCCGATCCCGAAGTTGGGCGGCGTCTTTCGGCGGGAGAACGGCCTGAGTCAGGGATGCGAGCAGTTGCAGAACGGCCAACTCCATATCGTCCCTTGGCAGCGACAAGGCGCCTTCGTCATGTCCGCACATCAAATCTTTGTAACAGATGTGCTGAAATCGGCCATTATTGTGAACTGGTATCCAGGCGTCGGTCAGAAGATTCATGACGAAAGATTCTCCAATCCTTTTTCAATTGTATATTGGAATAGGGCATCGGCTCTCTGGTATTTCCAGTGTGTCGTTCCAATAGCGTGCATTGTTAAACAATGCAAGCCCTTTTCATCCGCCGGAGGCAATTGTTTCCGCCATCCGTTTGGCGCGGGAACGATGTTCCGGTTCATTTGTTCGGCCCAACGCCAGTCGTCAGGATCGAAAATTTCCTCCCCTTCCAGGGAAAACCTTTTTCCATTCCGATCAATAACCGGAAGAATGTTGAGGTTCATCTCGCCATCACGCGTAAGCATGGCCGCATTCCCGTCGGTATCGTTAAGCGGGACTGCATCTGCATACGCCCGTTGAAGCGCCGCATATCGTCTCCCCTCCTGTTCAGCCAGGAAAATTTCGAATTTCTCTGTTACCTCTTCCGGCTCTTCAGGCCACGGATCTTCTTCATAGACGGCTTCGATCCATTGGCGATAGACGTCAGGAAACCACAAAGGCGTTGAAGTCGTTAACAATTTTTCTGTTCGCCACAGGGCTCGCACATTGCCGTAAATCACCCCGTGAAGACCATAATCAGGCGCGTCAGGCAGCAAAACCACGCATCGGGGCGCTTCAAAACCTGCTGGACGGTCTTTGCGCAGATGGCGATGAAGACGCCCCATTCGCTGAAACAATAAATCCGCCGGGCACAGCTGGGTGATGAGCCAGTCGAAATCAAGATCAAGGCTTTGCTCGATGACCTGGGTCGCCACGAGGATTCGCCCGACGTTCCTTGGCCCATCTTTGCCATAGGTTGTTAGGATCGCTTGCTCCCTCTCCTGTCGGTCTATGAAACGATATCGGGCATGGAACAGGTCAACCATGACCGATTTTTCCGGAAAATCGTTTTTCAACCGTTCATACACATATTGCGCATCTGCCACCAAATTGCAGACAATCGCCACTTTTGCACCGGATTGAGCGGCGTGGGCCGCCGCTTCCAAGCCTTTCCTTTCCGGAAGCATAGCCGGGGTTCGCCACAGGTCCACGACAACGCTCCTTTGGGGCGGATTTTGTTCTTCCGGAAGCGTCCAAACCCGCACGGGCCCGGCGAGATCAGCGTGGGTAATCAGTGGATAATGGTTATCTTCAGGAGGGTCGTTGGCATCCCAATCAGCAAGGAGTTGTTCCCGCTGGTAAAAAGGCAAGGTGGCCGACAATAGGACGACGCTTCCGCTGGCAGCCCGCTGGCCCTTCAAAACAGCGCTCAACAGGCCGTACATGTATCTGTCATAGGCATGGATCTCGTCAATAATCAGGATGCTTTTCCGAATGCCAAACGCCCGGACAAATTGATGCCGCACCGGTAGAACAGATAGCAATGCCTGATCTACGGTGCAAACGCCGATCTGCCCCAAAAACACTCGCTTCCTGCTGCACGACAACCACTGTGCGCACTGAACCAGGGCCTCATCCCTTCCCTGCACCGTCTTCTGTTCCGCCGCCTTCCTCAAGTCGAGAAATCTCGGGTTGTACTGAGATTTTCCGTGAGCCAGCACTACATTGCCGCCATCGGGAAACAGTTTTTCAGCCACTGCCTCGATCCGTTCAAGCATGGCATTTGCGGTGGCCTGAGTCGGCAGAGCAAAAACGATGCTGTCAGCCAGGCCGGCGGACAACAATCGGGCCGCATAGGCCAGCGCGGCTTCGGTCTTGCCCGACCCTGTGGGCGCTTCGATGATGGTCATGCCGGGTTTAACCGGCCACTGGTCCACCAATGTTTGAATCTGGCGCGGTTCGTACTGAGGAAAGAGGAATGCCATTCCTCCCGATGAAATGGCTGGCCGCCAGAGTCCTATGTCTTCTAAGGACCTTTCCGCAATGATTTTTCGGTCTTCAAAATAGGCGAAAAGATTTGTCGTCGCTTTTGCTTGGTAGATAAAATACCCATCGGCTTCGTTGGAGCCGATCCAGTCGCAGACGGAGCAAAAACCGGCTAATAGGGGCGGCAGCCCCGGCGGCGCCGCGTCCCCGGCAATGCCTGCCGGTTCAAGAAATAGCGCCCAAAGGGCATTGAACCATTCCCGCCGGGCCTTTCGATCCTGAACCAAAACATCCGGACTTGCAAAGGGCTTTCGGACCTCCGGATCGTTGGGGAGATTTCCATGATGGCCGGCAACAGCCTTAATCCAGTTATCGAAAGCATCGGCTTGTTGTGGATTGAGACCATATTCCGATTCGCATTCATTCACAAACCAGGCGTATCCATTTTCGCCATGAGCATAAGGCCCGGCCTTTGCTTTTGAAAAGCCAGGCCATAATCCAAGAGCGGTTTTCGGTGCTTTGAGTTGAAACCTCACATCAAACTTGCCAAGATCATGGCATCCAATGAAAAAGCGCATCCAGGCTCTTGCCTGGTTTTCATCCAGGCCGGTCGAATCGACAAAGGATCTTCGAATTACAGGGCTTTTCGACCACCAGACATCGGCCACCGCCGCCACATCCAGGCTGTGGTGCGCCAGCAGGTGACAGCCGCCGTCCTTGCCGGCCTTGCCCCAGTAGAAAAAATAGGGTGCGGTCATGGTCTCTCCTTGGTTGTTTGAAATGTGCAACGAGGTATGCTTAACAGTTCATCGAGCAAACTTCAATCGGTGCGTCATCTGATTCCCCGAGAAAAAGGTGGCGCATCCGCACATATCGATCCTTGACCTGCTGACCGGCCTTGCGGTAAGCTTCGTAATTGTTTTTTTGTTCGAAAGGAACAACCGGCTGAAAAGGGATGGCAAATGACGCACCTGGCGCAACAGGCGGCACAATACCTGGAAAAACTACGGCGCGACCGGCCGCTGATCCACTGCATCACCAATCGGGTGACGGTCAATTTCGTGGCCAACG
>JADFCT010000146.1 GCA_017161665.1 Candidatus Sumerlaeota bacterium | reverse complement strand
TATCGTGTGGGGGGCGTGTCCAATCACATTCATGTCGCCTGTTCGCTGCCACGGGCGTTGACGGTTTCCGACCTGCTCAAATCCATCAAATCGCTATCGTCTTCATGGATAAAAAGACGGGATGGACGTTGCCTGAATTTTTCGTGGCAAACCGGATATGCGGCTTTTTCTTTGGGACAGTCCCAATTGAATCAACTGATTTGTTATATCGAAAAACAACCTGAGCGCCACCGGGAACAAAAATATCAATCCGAATTGCGTCAATTTCTGGACAAATATCATGTCCAATACGATGAACAGTATTTATGGGATTAGATGGAAAGAACGATAATATGCAGAAAACGAAAGCGGGGTGCGTGCTGAAACATGATTTGAATCTACTTTATAAAACACCCTTTCAGGGCTTACAAAAGGAACTTCAACCCCGGGGTTCCGCTCCCTATCGGTCGCTTCACCCCGGGCTCGTATAATTCGCCCCTACCGGGGCTTGAACGATAAAATTCCAATTTTTTAAATCCCCCAAAGAGTGGGGCGCGGAATATTTTTCTTTCAAGCATGTCGTCATGACGCCAATGTGAAAGAGGGATTTATTTGTTTTTGTTGTAAGTTCTGTCCAATTAAGAGGGGATGATGTAGAGCATTATTTTACACATAATCCTATTCGTCATTGAGGAATGTATATACGCTGCTATTTCCGCTTTCACGATCATATGCATGATTTGATGCAATATTGAATATTCTCGGGAATTCCGAAGGGCAGTATATGATTTCCGTTTTTATATTAACACCACACCACGCCCCACCCGATCACCGCGAGCGGGCGCGACTGCTGGCATCTCTGGCGGGTGGCGATGGCCATGTGGACGCGCAGATCGTGGAGGCGGTGGGGCGGCTTCCGCGCGGGTCTGCGCAGGGCGTCGTGTTGGTCGGGGATGTTTCATGGATTGCGCCGTTGGTTCTGTTGGCCGAAGAGAAAAACCGGCCGGTGTGGGTCGATTGTTGTGAGGACCTCTTGACGGCCGTGACGGGAACGCCCGAAGCGACGAAGCAATGGATTCGCATCCTCACCCGCGCGGATGGCTTTTCCGTTCGCAGTGAGGCCGAAGAGGATATCCTGTTGGGCCAACTGGGCTTTGTGGGGCGGTTGAATCGTCATACCATCGCGCGCCCCCTGACCTGCGTGGTGTCGGAATCCGAAGAGGCGGGGGCGTCGGGACGCCGTTTCGTCGAATGGGGGCGCTGTCCCGTCCTGGCCGCGGACAAGGAGGCGGTCGGCTTTGGGGGGAAACCGAGGACGTCCAATGGACTTTGCGCCACATTCCGGAAATCCTTTTGATTCCAACCCGACGCGTCGGGCGAGGGGCATGTGGGCGCATGGGGGGGCGCCGCCGCGGCCGATGGGCTCCGCGTCTTTCCGATTGATTCAGAGGTCTTGGGTCTATATTGGGTTCTGATAAATCGGTCAGTTATCGCCTGGTTGAGGTGGATTGATGGGCGGATGGGGGGAGATTAAACGCGGAAGACGTCTTTTTCGCGCGCCGGCGCCTCAGTCGTTATTCCTGTGACCCGGGGTTCCGCTCCCTATGGGTCGGTGGGCTGGTTTATGTCGCCTCCTCGGGGGTTTTGCAGACGCCGTCCGGGAAAGCCCCTTCTTTCCCTTCGTTTCGTCAGGGTTCAAAAAAGACACACCATGGCCGAGATTGAGCCCATTCCCGCCGCCTCGGGCATTTTCATCATTGTGCGCCGCCGCATAACCTGCAATGTTCTATCTTCATTGTTCGGTTCTCTTGAAATGGAATCGCTTTTTTTCGAGAATACCGATTGACATTCCCGCCCAGGCCACGCAAAATCATGCGCCGTTTTTTATGGGAATGTCGTCAAAGGCCGTCCCCGCTGATGGTCAAGGCTGTCGGCGGGCTATGAGGACAGCCAGGCGCAGTATATACGAAGCAAACAAGGGAACCCAAGGCTATGGCTAATTTTACCATGCAAGCGCAACTGCGAACGGAAACCGGCAAAAACGCCAATCGCCGATCTCGCGCCGCCGGTCGCGTGCCGGCAGTCTTATACGGTTTGAAAAATGATCCGGTGAGCCTGTCCGTGGACGCCCATGATTTTTTGATGGCGATTCACAATGAAGCGGGCAGCAGCGTCATTGATCTGGAAGCGGATGGGGAAACCACTCCGTGCGTCATTCGTGAGATCCTCCATGATCCCCTGACCAGCCATTTTCTGCATATCGACTTTTTGCGAGTGGACATGAGCCAGAAGTCGAATTTTGAAGTGGATGTCGAGGGCGTGGGGACGCCAGCGGGTGTCCGAGCCGGTGGTTTGCTCGAAACGATTACCCGTTCGCTGGAAGTCCGGTGTCTGCCGGCCGATTTGCCCCACGTGATCGAAGTGGATATCTCGGGGCTGGAATTTGGTCAGGCCCTGCACGCCAGTGATGCGAAGCTGCCCGAAGGGGTGGAACTGCATGCCGATCCGGACACGGTGTTATTCTCCGTCCTGGCGCCGCGCGACACGGAGGACGATGAGACCGCGGGCGAAGGCGATGAGGCGGCCGAACCGGAAGTGACCACCGCCAAAAAGACCGAGGAATAATCACCGATTGGCGCTTTGTCTCCAGATAAGCCGAACGAGCAGGCTTGCGACGCCGGTCCGGAATTTGTTCCGGATCGGCCGTTGCTGGTTGTAGGACTGGGCAATCCGGAGCCGAAATATCTGCGAACCCCCCACAATATGGGTTTTCTGGTTCTGGATGAATTGGGCCGGCGCTGGGGGATTCCGCGCGCGCAAACGCGGTTGGCCCGGGCCGAAGTGGCCGAATACCGTCGCCCCGGGGCTCCGGCCGTCTGGCTCATGGCGCCGCTGACCTATATGAATTTGAGTGGCGACGCGGTCCGGCCATTCAGCGACTATTATCGAATCCCCTGTCGCAATATCCTGGCGATTTGCGACGATCATGATCTGCCGTGGGGGCGCATTCGGATTCGAGCCCAGGGGAGCGAAGGCGGACACAATGGGCTGATCTCCATGCGCTGTCAGTTGGGCTCCCGTGAATTCGCCCGGATGCGTATCGGTATTCGCCCGTCCAATCCCAAGGGGCAACTGGCGCAGTATGTGCTCAGTCCCTTCTGGGGCGAAGGCCTGGAGTTCGCCGATCTCATGGCTGGCGTTGGGGCCGACGCCGTCGAGGCGTTGATTCAGCACGGCCTGGTGGCCGGCATGAATCGTTTCAACGGGCTGGATATGGCGGCGACCGACTAAGACGTCCCATCGGATCCTAAGAGAGGCACTCACCGCGCGCAATGCGTTGCGGCTATTTTATTTCGTATAAGGAGATATGCGACATGGCTACACCAACACCAGAGGCTTTGACACAAGCCATCGAGGGCGCGGTTGAGGCCGTCGGCATGGGAACGTACACCGGATCGGTTCTTCTGGCGGCGATCGCCGCGATCGTGGCTTTGGGCTTCGTTGTCTATTTGGCGATGGACGTTCTGAAACAGAACAAGGGCACAGAACTCATGGCCGACATTTCGCACCAGGTTCAGCTCGGCGCGAAAGCGTTCTTGATTCGTGAATACATTTGGGTTTTCTCTGGCGTCATTGTCATCGGCGCCATTTTCACCCTTCTCGGCAGTGTGAAGCCGGATCTGGGCATTAACTTCAAGACGGCCATCGCGTTCGGCATCGGCGCCGTCGCCTCGGCCATGGCCGGGGTCATCGGCATGTGGATCGCCACCAGCGCGAACTGCCGGACCGCCAATGGCGCCCTGGAGGGCGGCAAGGAAGACGGTCTGCGTCGCGCGCTGAGCATCGCCGTTTCCGGTGGCGCGGTCATGGGCTTTGGTGTGGTTGGTATCTCCCTCGTCGGGTTGGTGATCTGCCTGCTCGCCTTTAAAAATGAGGCGGGCCTGCCGGATACCACTATTATTAATGGATACGCCATGGGCGCCTCGCTGGTCGCTCTGTTTGGTCGTTCCGGTGGCGGTATCTTCACCAAGGGCGCGGACATGGGCGCGGACCTCGTAGGTAAGGTCGAAGCCGGCCTGCCCGAAGATGACCCGCGCAACCCGGCCGTTATCGCCGACAACGTGGGCGACAACGTGGGCGACGTGGCCGGTCTGGGCGCGGACTTGCTCGAATCGTATGTGGAATCGATCATCGCCGCGCTGGCCATCGCCGGCACGGTGGGCTTGGCGAGCATGAGCGCGCTGCCCCTGGTCATCGCCGCGGTCGGTATTTTCGCTTCGATTGTCGGCATCTTTGTCGTCAAGGCCATTGGGAAAAAAGACGCTCAGAAATCCCTGATGATGGGCACCTATGTGGCTGCCGGTCTGGCCATTCTCGGCACGGCCGTGGCCGTGGCCGTTTTGGGTGAAAAATACACCGAAGGCGCGGTGGAATTCGGTAAATGGGGTCCCTTCTGGGCCACCGTCTTTGGCGTCGTTTCCGGCTCGATCATCGGTTTTGTCTCCGAATACTACACCTCGGATCACTACGCGCCCGTCAAACTCATGGCGAAGAACTCGCAATCCGGTCCGGCCATCGCCGTCACCGAAGGTCTGGCCATTGGCATGAGATCCACCGGCATCGCCACCATCGTTCTGGCGCTCGCCGTGTTCTACTCCTACGACTTTGCGGGTATCTATGGTGTGGCGCTGGCCGCCCTCGGTATGCTGGCGACGACAGGGATGATCGTCTCGGTTGACGCCTATGGGCCCATCGCCGACAACGCCGGCGGGATCGCCGAAATGGCCGATTTGGATCCGGGCGTGCGTCAGATCACCGACAACCTGGACTCGGTCGGCAACACGACGGCCGCCATCGGCAAGGGCTTCGCCATTGGTTCGGCCGCTTTCGCCGCCCTGGCCCTGCTCGCCGCATACATGAAGGTTGCCGAAGTTGATGTGGCCAATATTGCGGATCCGAAGGTGCTCGCCGGTCTGCTCATCGGCGCCATGCTGCCCTTCGTCTTCTCCTCCTTCCTGTTCCGCGCCGTTTCAAATTGCGCCTTCAAGATGATCGAAGAAGTGCGTCGCCAATTCCGTGAAATCCCCGGCCTCAAGGAAGGCAAGGAAGGCGTCAAGCCCGACTCCGCCACCTGCGTCGCCATCTCCACACAGGGCGCCATCCAGGGGATGCTGCTGCCGGGCGCCATGGCCATGGCCGCTCCCGTTATCATGGGCTTGATTGACAAAGGCGCGCTGGCCGGCATGTTGACGGGCGCGTTGGCCTGCGGCATCATGCTGGGCCTCCAGACCGCCAACTCCGGCGGCGCCATGGACAATGCCAAGAAGCACATCGAAGCCGGCAACTATGGCGGCAAGAACTCCGAAGCCCACAAAGCCGCCGTCATCGGCGACACGGTGGGCGACCCCCTCAAGGACACGGTCGGCCCCTCGATCAACATCCTCATCAAACTTATGTGCGTCATCTCCCTGGTTCTGGCGCCGCTGTTCCGGTAAACACCGAACGCCACCCCCAGGACGCAACACCCATCCGGCGCGGTTTCCTTCAAAGGAAATCGCGCCTTCTTTGTAGGTGATTTAAATAAAGACAGGACAACAAATAATCCCATTGCTTTCTTTGGTTCTCATGACTAGGATGGTCTAATCAATTGGAGGGAGACGGCATGAATGGAAATTTACAAGTCGGATGAATTTGATCCAGGCTTTTATGGCCCAAAGAAGAAGACCCGACGTGGGTATTTTTCGATTCATGCTTTCGATTTCCGAGATGGAGGGATGTGGGATATTTTGATCAATGAACTCTGCGTAACGGACTGCCGTGGCCGCCCGGACGCTTTAAATACTTTGGCTAAAATCGTCCCCCTGGTCTTGCAAAATCCCAAGGCTATCTATGCCGGAATTCGGCCGGAGTATGAGCAGGACTCCAGCAAGGACTTGTCATACGGCTTATGTTACCAAGGATTTCCCAAACGCAGTTTCAGGGGACCGGACGAATTGCCGGCCCTGCCTGGAAAGTGTTTTTTGGTATTTATTAATGCGGAACGTGTGGCTTACACATGGAGGTGGGAATCTGTGGACCCACTGCGGCCTTTGATGCCGGAGTATTGCCAGCAGCGCTTTGAGCGGAAGGTGTTTTCAAATGACACTATCGAATGAGCAATTTGAACAGTTGGTTTTGAGTCAATCCATCGTGAACCAACCATTTACCCCCTTTGCTCGATACGATTCGGATGGGGACAGCATAGAGTTTATTGCCAAGCCGGATGCGTATTATGGGCGACGAGTGGATGGTTTATTGACGGTTTACTACAGTTTGAACGATGATGAAATCGTGGGAGGTCTGATCAAGGGCGTCTCCATAGTCCTTAAGAAAATCTCCCAAAACTTTCCCGGCTTCAAGGTTTCTGTCGTGGATGGTAAAATCAAGTTGGAATACTTGTTTCTCTCCAATTTGTGGGCCAGCAATCCGGATCAGCCAATTATCATTCGCGAATACAAACGGCTGGCTGATATGGCGGAGGAGACACAGGTCGAGACGGAGTGCCCTCTGGCCGTCTGAGATAAACACGCCACCGATTCTGATGGGGAAGCCAGGTATGTTCTCTTGTTCGGGATCGTGCCTGGCCTTTTCAATGAGACTCAATTCTGGAGGTTTTTATGGCCGCAAAACTGACACGGATCGCCCATTTGGCGGAGATGAAGGCTGCGGGTCGTCGCATCGCCATGATCACGGCCTATGACGCGCCGTCCGCGCGGGTGGCCGATGAGGCCGGCGTGGATGTCATTCTGGTCGGCGATTCGCTGGGCAATGTGGTTCTGGGGCATGAAAACACGATTCCCGTGACCGTTGCGGACATGGTCCACCACACGGCGGCCGTCTCCCGCGCCAAACCCCAGGCCCTGGTCGTGGCCGACATGCCCTTTATGTCCTATCACCTGTCGCCCGAACAGGCCTTGGCCAATGCCGGTCGGCTGATCCAGGAAGGCGGCGCCCACGCGGTCAAGATCGAAGGCGGCGGCTCGGGCCCTGTCCATGTCGTCCAGCGGCTGGTGGACGCGGGCATTCCCGTCATGGGGCATCTGGGGCTGACACCGCAATCCATTCATCAGCTCAGTGGCTATCGCGTCCAGGGCCGCGCGGCGGAACAACAGGCCGCCCTCGTTGCCGAGGCGAAGGCTTTGGATGAGGCCGGCGTTTTCGCGATCGTCCTGGAATTAATCACGGCCGAGACCGCCGCGGCCATTACGGTGGCCGTCCGATGTCCCACCATCGGCATTGGGTCCGGTGGGTCTGTGGACGGTCAGGTGATGGTGCTGCATGATATGTTGGGGCTGAGTTTTTCCAAGCCCATGCGCTTCGTCCGGCAGTACGCCCATCTGAGGGAAACCATGACCGACGCGATTCGAACCTATTGCGAAGAGGTCCGGGACGGCAAGTATCCGGCTGACGAACACGCCTTCCATGGGGATTGAGCGTGTCACGTTAACGCCGCCCCGCCTTATAAGATTTGCTAACATCCCGGGCTTTTTGGGCCCAATCCCCTCCCTTGTAGAATTCGTCGCCGGCGCGGCGAAAGGAAACATCGTCCAGAAACTGCTCGCGGATGTGTTCAATGGCTTCAGCCTCCCAAGGGATGAATTCCGGGATGTTGGCGGCTCGGTCAGCGGCCGTCAGGTGATCCAGGACAACTGGCGGGCTGTCCATGCCCTGTTCGTCAATATGCGTCAGAAAAAGTTGCGTATAGGGTGAATAGGCCTTGGAGGTGAGCACCAGCCATCGGCTATTGGGCGCCCAACTATGCCAGGAGTTCATGAGCGACGTGTTGGCGTTCATCCGGCGGGCGACACCTCCCTGAGCCGGAATCAGATAGAGCGCGCTGTCCGGTTGCAGCAGCATGAAGTTCCGGGATTGACAGAACACAATCCAGCGCCCGTCTGGCGAATAGCGGGCGAAATAGTTGCTGATCCCGTTATGAGAGGCGCCTTCCAGGGGTTCCGCCACGCCGCCGGCGCCGCCGCGGCCTGGGACAACACCATGGGCGAGACGCCCATGCGACCTCCACACATCGGCAAGATTCATTTCCGAACACCGTATGCACGGAAAAGATACAATTAAAGTTTTTGAGTATGGGGGATGGGGAAGGAGCCCCTTTTTCAAAAGAGTCCCTTCACCAGTCTTCCTGTAATTCGGGACAAGGGGTCCGTTTACTTCTTTTTTCGCCGTGAGCGTTTGCGTTTGGTTCCGGTTGTTTGTGAGTGGGGTTGACCGGATTCGGCGTTGGCGGCGGCTTGTCGGGTGGGGGCGCCGCTTTGCGATCGGACGCGTTCGGCATCGGCCATTGCCTGCTGGCGTTTTTTCCAGCGCTCGGCCAGACGCCGGAAAATGGGATCGGCGTGTTCAAAAAAACGTATCATCCCGTCACAAAAATGGGACAGGCCCTGGTCGCGGGGATCCTTGACGCGGTCCTTGGTACAGCCACCGAAGCAGCGCGGATACCACCGGCACGCCTGGCACTTCTCGGGCAAATCCCGCTTCTTCCAATCCCCGAATCGGGTCATCTTTTCGCTGTTCAGCAGATGATCCAATCGATCGCGATGGATGTTACCCAGTAGCCATGCGGGCTCCACAAAGAAATCGCACGGATACACATCGCCGTTATGCTCCACAGCCAGATAGACGCCACAGGTCTCGTCCATGGGACACTCCGGGGCCTTCAGGCCCACATAGGTGTGGAGCAGGCTGTCGAACCAGCGCACTGAGACGGTGGGCATTCCATCGCGGAAGTCCTGAACCCATCGATCCAGAATGCGGCAGAAAAACTCGCCAAAGGCTTCGGACGACAGCGAAAACGGCGCGGCCTGCCCCCCCTCCGCATGGGTCTCGACGATGGGGATAAACTGCAAAAAATCATACCCCTC
>JADFCT010000145.1 GCA_017161665.1 Candidatus Sumerlaeota bacterium | reverse complement strand
TACTGTTCGTGGATTATCTGCAATTCGATGCTTCGATCATAAATTGAGTTGCCGAGGACGCGGCATTCAACTTTATTGGGAATTCGGAAAAGACTGGCCTTATGGAACCTACAGAAGTGGATTCCAACTTGACCTCCCGCACGGTGATTATTCGTAATCTGCTGGGTCTGCACGCGCGACCGGCCGCGATGTTTGTGCAGATCGCGAGCAAATACAAGGAGTGTGAGGTTTCCGTGCGCAAGGGAGACGAAGTCGTCAACGGCAAGAGCATCATGGGCATGATGATGCTGGCGGCCGGTGTGGGAACCGAATTATGCATCGAAGCCCGCGATGGCAATCATTCCGAAGTCGTCCAGCGTCTGTGTGAATTAATTGAAAACAAGTTTGGCGAAGAATAAGGCGGACGCTCTCGGCGCCTGACGGAACACTGTTCCTCGGAACCGTTCGAAAGAAACGCCCCCTCATGGATGGTGGAGACGATTCGTTGACACGCAAACTTCCCGTTACGATACGCGGTATTGGAGTGTCGAGAGGAACCGTCTATGGACAGGCTCTCGTCATCGACAAGCAAAGCGTGGTCATTGAGCCACAACTGCTTTCGGACGAACGCATCCCTGCGGAAGTCACCAAACTGCACGAAGCCTTTGAATCGTCCCGCAAGCAAATCATCGCCCTGCGCCGCCGTGTGTCGGACATGCTTCAGGAAACCCATGCGCAGATCTATGATTCCCACCTGGCCATGCTGGAAGATGAGAGCATCTACACCAAGACCATCGAACGCATCGAGAAGGACAAATTTAACGCCGAATACGCCTTTGACCGCACGGTCAAGGAACTGGCGACCATGTTCGCCGAAATTGATGATCCCTACATTCGGGCGCGCGGCGCGGATTTGGACGACATTTACCACCGGGTGATGGGGAATCTCCAGAACCTGCATCACGAATCACTCACCAACATCAATTCACCCGTCATCATTGTGGCCCGCGATTTGACCCCTTCCGATACGGCGAACATGATCGGCCAGCCCATTCTCGCCTTTGTAACCGATAAAGGCGGGCCGACATCGCACACCGCCATCATGGCCAAGGCCTTGGAAATCCCGGCGGTCGTCAGCACAAACAATGTTTCCAAGAAGGTGGAGACAGGCGACCAAATCCTGGTGGACGGCAAGCAGGGGTTCGTGGTCTTGAATCCGGACGAGGCGATGCTCGCTGACTGCCGCGAACAGATCCAAAAGCGCAAACAACAGGAAGCCGAACGGCTGCGGCTCCGGGATTTGCCGGCGGAAACACGTGATGGCTTCCGGATCGAACTGGCGGCCAATATCGAATTCCGGGAAGAAATCCCCCACGTAAAAACCCACGGCGCCGACGGGGTGGGACTGTTTCGAACCGAGTTTCAGTATCTGAACAAAGAAAAACTGCCGAGCGAAGAAGAATTATTTGAGGTCTATCGGCAGGTGGTCACGGAGATGGCGCCCAAGTCCGTTATCTTTCGCACCATGGATTTAGGCGGAGACAAGCTGGCTTCCTTTATGACCGGTCAGGAAATGAATCCCTATATGGGATTGCGGGCCATCCGCTTGTGTCTGAAACACCCCGAAATGTTTCGAACCCAACTGCGGGCCCTCTTGCGCGCCACAGCGGATCACAAAGCCCGACTCATGTTCCCCATGGTCACACGGGTGGAAGAAATCCGCGAAGCGCGGAAAATCCTGGCCGCTACGGTCCGGGAGCTTCGAAGCGAAAACAAACCGGTGGCCCGATCCATCCGCGTGGGGACCATGATTGAAATCCCATCGGCCGCCCTGACGGCAGATATTCTGGCTCGGGAAGTTGATTTCTTCTCCATCGGCACGAATGACCTGATCCAGTACACCCTGGCGGTTGATCGCGGCAATCAAAAGGTGGCTTCCCTATACGATCCCCTGCATCCGTCGGTGTTGCGTCTGATACAATTTATCATCGATAAAGCCCACGAAGCGGGCATTTGGGTCGGCGTATGTGGTGAAATGGCATCCGATCCGGTTCTGGCCGCTTTGCTCGTCGGCATGGGGATCGACGAACTCAGTATGGGCGCCGTGGTGATTCCCGAAGTCAAAGCCCTCCTCCGGAGCATCACCTTAACCCAGGCCCGGGAGCTCGCCAAAGAAGTCATGCGCCTGCCCACGGGGGAACAAATCCGCGAGGCGGTCGAAAAGCGGTATCGGCAGTTCCGTCAGGCCATGATCAACGATTCATCGTGTATGTAGGCGCGCCCCGCGCGGACGATCGCTATTGAATCTCAGTCATCCGACCCCAAAAGAAATCCCGTGGAGCGACTCTTGCGCTCCACGGGATTTTTTCAGATCATTGACATGCAGCCTTTTCAAGTCTTACGGACGGAATCCACCCGGGAAAGCGCCCAGATTCGACCAACCGATATCACCATTCGACACCGTGCCGTTGGTGGGATCATAGCTGCGATTGTAAATATCCGTGAAAGCGGCCAGGTTGTCATTGTCCTGATCCGGCCCCACCGAATTCATGAAATACATGAGGCTGTTGCGCGCCCACGTGGCTCCCAGACTTGGGTTGTTCCGCGAGACGGCGTCATATCCCCAGTACTCATAATAGGGGGTCTGTTTGTATCCTTGTCCGGTACCGCGGGAGCCCGGATTGAAAATATCCACCGGCATGGAAGTGATATACGCCATCGGCGTTGTCAGCATCCGCCATGTTTGGCTTTCGTCTCCTCCGCGGAATCCCAAGTCCCCTCGGCCGTCGGCATCAATGGGATAGGCGCCATTGTCCATCATGTACGACTCCAACGCCGTGGCGACCGAACGCATGTCCGCCATAATTCGCGCCACCTTGGCGCGGGTCTGGGCCTCCAAAAAGTTTGGTACCGCGATGAGAGCCAGAATGGCGATGATCGCAATAACAATCAGCAACTCAATCAAAGTAAACGCTTTACGCATACGACAAAAGTATCCTTTCAGATCTATAAAATGAACCACCTCAGACGCGAAAACCGTCTGGGCATTGTCCCATATTCGACCAACCGATATCACCGTTCGACACTGTTCCATTCGTCGGCGAATAAGCGCGGTTGATATAGTCCACCGGAAAGGCGGCCAGGTTGTCGTTGTCCGTGTCCGGACCAACGCCATTCATAAAATACATAATGCCAATTTGACGCATCCGGCGACCGCGATCATTATCGAATACGCCCCAATATTCATAATAGGGCGTTTTCTTATAGCCGCTACCGGTCCCCCTGCTGCCAGGATTGAACTCGTCCACCGGCATAAAAGTCATATATGCGATCGGTGTGGTCAGTTGAACCCAGGTCAGATATTCGTCACCGCTGATGGCGACACCAAATTGCCCGGAATCGTAGTCGGGAGGATACTCTCCCTTATCCATCATGTAGGTTTCCAGCGCCGTGGCGACGGATCGCATGTCCGCCAGCGTCCGGGCCACCTTGGCGCGGGTCTGGGCCTCCAGAAAATTCGGAACGGCGATCAGGGCCAAAATAGCAATAATGGCGATGACAATCAGGAGCTCGATCAGGGTGAATCCTCGACGCATGAAGTTTCTCCTTTGCGCACGTGAAGATCAGATGATATATTAAACGCATGAGGAGGTAAATTCAAGCAGATTATTTTAAATATCCTGCCCCGATGCCCCGATTGGCGGGATTCCATGGCCAAAAGCCCACCCCCATATGCCAATCACTGGATTGGCGACGAAAGGACAAGGATGATGATGTATAAACCTGCCTGCGTGTCTCTCGGAGCCCTCATGCTGGCTATGACCCTCCCCACCGTTCCAGGCGCCGAAGCAGAGTCTGTTCTCAAGCCCGGCGCGGAAATTCGCACACTGTCACAGGAATTCGCCTTTACCGAAGGCCCCGTGTCCGACATCAGCGGCACGGTCTATTTCAGTGATATTCCGAATCAAAAGATCCACATCTGGACGCTGGACGGACAACTCAAGACATTCCGCGAGCAATCCGGCGGCGCCAACGGGCTGTATTTTGACGCTAAGGGCGCCATGATCGCCTGTGAGGGAACAGCCCGGCGATTGACCCGCCACCCGATGAAGGGCGATGACGTCGAAGTGCTGGTGGATCAGTTTGAGGGCAAAAAACTCAACAGCCCCAATGATCTGTGGATTGATCCCCAGGGCGGGATTTATTTCACCGATCCGCGCTATGGCAATCGCGAAGGCATGGAACTGGGCGAACACGTGTATTACATCAAGCCGGGGGGCAAGGATGTGATTCGCGTTGTGGACGACATGATCCGCCCCAACGGGCTGATTGGCACACCCGACGGCAAGCTCCTGTATATCACCGATAACGGTGGACGCAAAACCTGGGTCTATAAAATCGGTCCGGACGGTCGACTGACCGAGAAGAAACTCTTCTGCGAAAAAGGCTCCGACGGCATGACCATTGATTCCAAGGGCAATGTGTATCTGACGAGCGGCGCCTTGCTGGTTTATAACCCCAAGGGGGAACTGATCGAAGAAATCAAATTCCCCGAAGCGCCGGCCAATGTGTGTTTCGGCGGTCCAAAGGAAGCGGTGATCTTCGTCACAGCGCGTAAGGGACTCTATGCCGTGGACGCGGCGGTTCATGGCGTCCGGTACCGAAAGGCCCAATGAGTTTTCATGTCCATCGTGGGCCTGTGGAAAAATGAAGAGACCTTTTGTGGCCGCCCTGAAATCCACGAATCGCACGAATAATGGTGATCATTCGTGCGATTCGTGGAGGGTTGGTGTGGGGCTTATCCTTTTCCGTCAGCGAAAATGGACACAACCAATGCTGAAGGGGGGTATCGAGCCGTAACCAATCGGCGCCTTGGCGGCGCGATCGCCGGGGATTCGATGGGCGAGACGGTTATGCGCCACCGTCTCCCCCCCATTCAACATTCGGCTACCATCCAAAGATTTCAGGATTTCCCGTCAATTCGTGAATCCGGCGTTCAATGATCTCATCTCGCCGTTCGCCCCGCTCCCTCAGGATCTGACGGTTGCGTTCCAGTTCTCCTTCCAGCGCGTGGATGTGGCGTTCGCGCTGCTCCTGTCGCATATTGAAAACCTGATTGAGAATCTCATGGAGATGCCGTTTCAACGCTTCGCGCTCTTCGGGATTCTTTTCATGCTTCAATCGTTCGCCGATTTCGGCCGATCGACGGTTCAAATCGTCCGCTTCCAGGTCCCAGCGCATTTGCTCCAACTGTCTTTCGGCTTCCCCGGGATTCTGCCGGGCCATTTCGCCGATTTCCCGAAGCCGCACGACCAGTTCCCGGGTCTGTTCCGGCTGCCGCTGCCCGCGCTCCTGGAGGGTTTCGGCCAAATCCGGAGCATGGTCGCGAATAAAGGGGGGCCATTCCGGCAAATCCGGTCGCGGCGACCGGGGCGGCTGTGGGCGCCGCTCGTCCCGAACCTCGCGTCCCTCACGCTCGCGGGGCGCGTCGCCGCGGAGCCGTTTCACAAAAACCTCCAAATCATCCACCTCAACCGAGGAGTTGGCGATGGCGCGTTCCGTATCGCCGATGGCCTCCCGGATTCTCTCCAGATTCTCCCGATTGGCTTCGGGACGCTCTTCCAGCATCCGCATTCCCTCGCTCAACTCTTCCAACTTGCTCCGGAGTTGACGCGTTTTCGCAACGGCTTTTTCCAGTTGCCCCTGCGCTTTCCGAAGCGCGGCGCCCCGTTCATTGCCCGGACGCTCCTTCCGCTCGCGGGCATCCATAAGCAACCGCTCCGTTTCCTCCATGGCGGCGATGATACGCGCCCGGCGCTCTGGATTGTCCCCTACCTCACGCGCCTCAGCGCGCAATGCCTCCATCTTCATTTCCAACGATTGAATCCGACGATCCACTTCCGGCCCCCGCTCGGAACGCGCATCGCCTTCACGGCGCGGCGCCTCAACCTGTTTCCGAACCGCCACTTCCTGTTCCTTCCGTTCCCGCTCCGCGCCCTCCAATTCCCCCAAAGCAATGGGCGCCAGCAGAACCACCGCGCCGAGCGCCAAGAACCATCTCAGTTTCCCATTCATTTTTTGGCCTCCTTCATAAATCATGACTCAGACACCATCATGGAGTCTCCCACAGGAAATGCCAGTTTTTTTTGGGGGGGGAGAAGGAAGCCTCTTCCCCTGCTCCCCGAAAAAGTGTCCGTGGGATTGGACGTTTAAACCCCCTGAAGATGATTGCCGCACCGGAGTCGAAAGCACCGCGAACGGAACCAATCAATTCCATTACTTCAAATTCCCCACAGTGGCTCGCGGACAGCTATCGGCGCCGCCAGTTCCAATCGGAATGGTATCGGTGAAAGAATTGCCTTGGAAGCCCCTCGAACACAGGGGTATCGTCTTATCGGCGCCAGGCATTTACGTTCGACGTTTCTAAAATATGCTAACTTGAGGGGATCGCCCATGGTCCATCGGACAATCTCGATCGTCACATATAACTGCAACTCTGTCCGCACACGGCTGGAGGCCATAATCGAATGGTTGGCGTACAATGATCCGGACGTGTTATGTCTTCAGGAAACCAAGGTGGCGGACGAACTCTTTCCGTCACAGGATTTTCTGGACATGGGCTATCATTTGGCCTTCAGCGGCATGAAGGCCTATAACGGTGTCGCCATTATCAGCCGGGAGGCGCCCGACGAGGTGGTGGCTGGCTTTGACGACGCCGGCGCCACGAATGCCGATCTGGGCCAACAGGACACGGCGCGAATTCTGCGGGCGCGTTTCGGGAATCTGTGGATCGTCAATACTTATGTTCCCCAAGGCTACTCCATTGAGTCGCCCAAATTTGCCTATAAACTGGAATGGTTTTCTCGGTTGAAAGCCTATTTTCAAAGGCATTTCACACCGCACGATGACGTGCTCTGGTTGGGGGATCTGAATGTGGCCCCCACGGACATGGACGTGCATGATCCGGTTCGGCTTCGTGAGCACGTCTGCTTTCATCCCGACGTGATCCGCGCTTTCGAATCGGTCTGTGAGTTTGGATTCGTGGATGTTTTCCGGAAGCATCTGCCCCAACCCGAGACATACACGTTCTGGGATTATCGCGCCAATACCTTTGCCACGAACAAGGGCTGGCGAATCGATCATCTGTTGGCGACGCCCCCCCTGGCGGACCGATCGCTATCGGTCACGGTGGACAAGGCGCCACGAGGAGGCGACAAACCTTCGGACCATACTTATGTGATCGGAGCGTTCCAGGCATGATCGACAAACCCAAAATTCGCCCCGTTGAAGTGATTCAGACACAGACGGATACCGGGCCGTCCTTCATCCTTCGCGATCCGCTGAACCTCTCGGCCAGTGTCATTTCAGCGCCAGCCACGGTCGTGTGGCTCCTTCAGTTTTTCGATGGGAACAACACGCGCGTCCGGCTTATGGAGATTTTTCAGGAACAGATTGGGGCCACCCTCGCCCCGGATCAACTGGACAGCCTGATTGAAGGACTCGACAGCGCGCTGCTATTGGATGGGGGACGCTATGCGGCCCTGTGCCAAGCGTTTCGGGATTCCCCCACTCGGCCCATGTCCCATGCCGGCCAGTGCTATGCCGCGGATGCGGCGACGTTCCGGGAACAAATAGACGGGTTTTATCTGGCCCCCAAAGGACCAGGAGAACGGCCATCCCCCCATTCCCATGACGCCAACCGGACGGATTCCACTCCCGTTTCGCTCCTCGTGGCGCCGCATATTGACCTTCGCTCCGGGGGGCCCTGTTTCGCCAAAGCCTATCATGCACTGGCTCAAGGCCCCCGGCCGGACACGGTTGTCATTCTGGGAACCGGTCATGCGGGGCTGGACCATTTTTTTGCGGCCACTCTGAAGGACTTCGAAACGCCTCTGGGCCTGATTCAAACGGACAAGGACTTTTTACGCCGTCTCGCGGAACGCTGGGGCGACGAGCTGTTTGAGGGGGAATTCCTCCACAAAGGTGAGCACACCATTGAATTTCAGGCGCTCTTTTTGAAGCACCTCTATGGCGACGCGCCGGTTCGTATCGTTCCGATCTTGTGCTCGTACTCCTGGCAGCATATCGTCACTGATCAGGCGACCGACGGGCGACAACGCATTGAAGACTTCGCCCAGGCGCTGGGGGAAACCATCGCCGAAGCGCCGGGACAGGTTTGCGTGATCGCCAGCGTCGATTTGGCGCACATTGGCCCCATGTATGGCGATGACAAACCGGTGGGGCCGGACGACTTGAGCGGAAACGCTCAGGCGGACCGTGAGATGCTGGAACAGTTGAGCAACTGGGACGCGGATGGCTTTCTAAAGACCATCGTCGAGGAAAAAGACAAACGGAACATCTGCGGTTTCCCGTGTCTGTACACCGCCCTACAGGCCCTGCCGCGCCGGTGCGGCTCGGTTCTCAGTTATGACTATACAGCGATGGATTCCAACGGCTCCTATGTGTCCTTTGCCGCCATGCGTTTTTAATCAAAGGGCATGGGACACACTGGCCGGGGGGCATTTCAACAAAAGGATAAGGGAAAAGGAGGACTCCAAATGAGTCACATCCCTCTGAGTCTTATGGTTATGTCACGACAAGCGACGGCAATGGTTGTGCTGATACTGATTCTTACTTGCCGACGCAACGCGCCAGCCAGTGAGGACTTCGTCATCCATCCCCAGGACACCCAGGCGGCGCTGGTCAATCCCGGCATGGGCTGGACCATGCATTTTTATTCCAATATCCCCCAAAACTACGGTTCTCAATTGGCCCCCTCCGATACGCTGGATGACTTCCCCGGTCTATCCACGGTCTATCTCCGTATTCCCTGGGCCTATATCGAACCACGGGAGGGCGAGTTCAATTGGCCCCTTCTCGACACGCCGGCGCAACGCTGGATCGCCAAAGGCAAACGCATCGCCCTGCGTCTGACGTGTTCGGAGAACTGGATGCGCTTTGCCACGCC
>JADFCT010000144.1 GCA_017161665.1 Candidatus Sumerlaeota bacterium | reverse complement strand
ACCGATAGGGAGCGGAGCCCTGGGTCAGAGAACAAGCGACTGAGGCGCCGGCGCGATGTTTGCCGCGCAGCGCGCAAAAAGCGTGACGGCGCCGACGGCCGTCCGTTAGCGACTCAAAATATTCAAGGGAAGGGGGCCAGTCCCTCCCCCCATGCGACGGATTTCAGCTAGACGGCGGCGCCGGAATGCTGTTCGGTATAAGCGAGCGTTGTATTTGAATTAAAAAATCAAAGGAGAAGGCGCGATGCGAAAAAGGGGATTGTTTGATTTGTCCGGACTGCTGGTGGTTCTAACTCTGTGGGCGCCCTGCGTGCTCGCAGCGGAAACAGCCAGCGCCGAAGCCACACCGGTCTTGCCGGATCCCGATGGCAAACCGGCGGCCATGGACAAGCCGGTTCAGGTGTTTATTCTTCTGGGACAGTCCAATATGTTGGGGTTTGGACGAATCACGCCGGAGGATAAAGAGGGAACCTTGACATATGCGGTGAAGACGAAAAACAAATACCCCCATCTCGTGGATGATCAGGGGGACTGGACGGAACGCAAAGACGTGCGGTATGTTCAGGTCATGCACCGGAACGGGACGATGTCAACGTTGCGCAATGAGTGGCTGACCGTCAAAGGCGCCATCGGGCCTGAACTGCAATTCGGCCACATTCTGGGTGAGGCTCTGGACGAACCGATTCTTATTCTGAAATCCTGTATCGGCAACCGGAGTCTGGGATGGGATCTTCTTCCGCCCGGAAGCGAATCGTTCGAGTTCGACGGCAAGATCTACGCCGGCTATAAGGAATCGCCGCTGTCATGGGATAAGGGGACCACCCCCAAGCCGATCAGCTGGTACGCCGGCAAGCAATATGACGACGACATCGGGAACGCGAAAAAGATCCTTGAGAACATCGGCGAGTACTACCCCGGCGCCACGCGCTATGAAGTGGCCGGTTTTGTGTGGTGGCAGGGCCACAAGGATCAGAACCCCGCGCACGCCAGCCGTTATGAACAGAACCTCGTTCACTTGATCAAAACGCTTCGTAACGACTTCAACGCTCCCGATGCGAAATTTGTAGCAGCCACAATCGCCTTTGGCGGATGGGATCTCAAAGGTCCGGGCCTTACCGTGGCCAACGCTCAGTTGGCGGTCAGTGGAGAGACGGGAAAGTATCCCGAATTCAAGGACACGGTTCGGACGGTGGAAGCCCGGGATTTCTGGCGCGACAAGAGCGTCTCACCCAGCGGCGCCGATTATCACTATAATCACAATGCCGAAACGTACATGGACGTTGGCAACGCCTTGGGCCAGGCGATGCGGGATCTCCTGCGCAAGGCGGAGTAAGGTCAGGCAGCGTCAGGTGGAACGAATAGACCAAGGCGCCTGAGGATAAAACGATTGCGGAGGGCAAGTGGACGGCATAGGCTTGATTCAAGATGCGCACGTTTATGCAGAGCGGATCGTTCCCGGAGGAATCGCCAGCGAATCGGTCGGTTCTGTGAATTTAAAAAGGAGGGACAGCGGATCATGAGAATTTTTTACTGGCTCATTTGCGGGATGGTCGCATGGGGTCTGTTTGGCGTTTCCGAGGCCTTCGGCGCGTCCCAGCGCCCCAATATTCTATTTATTCTCGCAGACGATCTGGGCGCACGGGATCTGAGCATCGAAGGATCGACCTTTTATGAAAGCCCGAACATTGACCGTATTGCGAATATGGGGATGCGATTTACGCGCGGCTATGCGGCATGTCAGGTGTGCAGCCCCTCGCGCGCATCGATTTTGACGGGCAAATACCCGGTCAATCATGGCATCACGACCTGGATTGGCGATCGTTCCGGGGAGGCGTGGCGTAACGCGAATCGCTATGACAGTCATTTGCCGGCCGAATACGATCGCGCGTTGCGCGCATCGGAACAGACCTTGGCCGAGGTCCTTCGCGACGCGGGCTACCAGACCTTTTTCGCCGGGAAGTGGCATTTGGGCGGCAAGGGCTCCTGGCCCGAGGATCATGGGTTCATGATCAACAAAGGTGGCTGGGACGTGGGCAGTCCCAATGGTGGGTATTTCGCGCCTTATGTGAATCCCAGCCTTGATCAGGGCCCGGCCGGCGAATCACTGCCGTTACGATTGGGCCAGGAAACGGCCTCATTCATTGAGGCGAATCAAGACAAGCCCTTCCTGGCCTATCTGTCCTTCTATTCGGTCCATGGTCCGATCCAGACGACACAGCCCCTCTGGAAGAAATATCGGGATAAAGCCGTGGCGGCGGGACTGGCAAAGGAACGGTTCCTGTTTGACCGCCGACTCGCCGTCCGCCAAGTCCAGGATTGTCCCATTTATGGCGGCATGATTGAGGCGATGGATGATGCTGTGGGCATCGTCTTGAAGAAACTGGATGAACTGGGCCTGACAGACAATACGATTATCTGTTTCACCTCGGACAACGGGGGCGTTTCTTCGGGTGACGCTTTTGCGACCAGCAATCTGCCGCTGCGCGGGGGCAAAGGCCGCCAGTGGGAGGGCGGGATCCGTGAGCCTTTCTATATATACGCGCCGGGCGTGACGAAGGCCGGATCCACATCGGCCGTTCCTGTCAGCGGCATTGACTGGTATCCCACCCTGTTGGAACTGGCGGGCGTATCGGCCCCCAAGGATCAGGCCGTCGACGGCATCAGTCTGGCGCCCGCGCTCCGAGGCAAGTCCCTCGCGCAGCGTCCTCTGTATTGGCACTATCCTCATTATGGGAATCAGGGAGGGGAGCCGTCGTCCATCCTCATGGAAGATGAGTGGAAACTGATTTACTACCATGAGGACGGCCGCTATGAACTGTATCATCTTGTCGAAGACATTGGGGAGCAAAAGGATTTGATCGCGGTCCATCCCGAACGCGCCCAGGCAATGCAGGCCCGCCTCACGCAATGGCTCAAGTCAACCCCCGCCCGGTTTCCGGAGAAAGATCCCCAATTCGACACGGCGAAACGCACCGCGCGATGGGACAACTTGAGAACCAAAGGCACGGAGCGGCTGGAACAACAACATGCTCATTTTCTGGATGCCGATTTTCAACCCGATAAGGACTGGTGGGGCAGCCAGCCCATTGAATAGGGATTTGAGAATCTGAGTGGGGCATTCGGAGAGCCTTCGGCGCCGATCGGATCAGGCTCGCGGTCCTTTTCCTCATTTGGCGCGTCCATTGCGAGGAAAATGGATTCGGAAAAATCCCAAAACAAAGGCTTGACCCGCCCGGCCGCTTGCCATAACCTTTCGTCCTTTGCCGACGGGCGCCCTGCTTCGGGGACACCGGAACCGAGAGTCCGTGGCGGACGTTGGGGGCGTATAGCTCAGTTGGTAGAGCAGTGGCCTTTTAAGCCATTGGTCCCAGGTTCGAGTCCTGGTACGCCTACCACCCAATGTTTCTGACAATTTCAGGTAGCGCCGAAAGCCCCGATATTTCGGGGCTTTTCTTTTGTTTGAGCCGCATTTGACCGGATGATCGAACAATCCCCCCATGCGTTTGCCGATAGGATCGTCGGCAGCGCGGAGGGATTCATTGGGCCTCCCCCTGTTCGTGAGAATCGATGGGGGCTTCAGAAAATTAATTTAACGGTTTACCCGACTTCCAGCCGGGCGGTATACTGACGGCATTGAAATGTGGCAGGTTCGGGCAGCAACCGTCTTCGACCGATAAGCCAAAGCGAACATCTTTTTGGACGACTGATTCCATGAAATTGATTCCCTATATTGTTTCGGCGCTTTGTGGTTTGATCTTTATCCTATGGTTAAGCATCGCCCTGTCCGTCCATATGGAGATTCGCGTCCCCATTGAGCACGACCGTTCGGACGTGCTGACCAATCAGGAACAATTGAATACGGGCACCTTGACCTTGGGTTCGGCGAAACCGGCGGATCTGCCGGGCCTGTGGCCCAGCTTTCGGGGTCCCGACTGGACGAACATTGCGCAAACCACGACGACGCTGGCTCGTGAATGGCCGGAAGGCGGGCCGCCTGTCGTCTGGAAGATCGAAGTGGCCATGGGCCATGCGGGCGTCGCCGTTCGGAACGGCAGAGTCTATCTGCTCGACTACGATCTGGACAAAAAGGAAGACGTCGTCCGTTGTCTGTCGCTGGCCACTGGCGAGGAAATCTGGCGTTACTCCTATTCGGTAAAAATCAAACAGAACCACGGCATCACGCGCACGATTCCGGCCGTGACGGATGAATATGTGGTGACCATGGGGCCCAAATGTCATGTTCTTTGCTTGAAAGCGGACACAGGCGAACGGGTTTGGGCCATTGATCTGGTCACAGACTGCGGGACCATTGTGCCGCAATGGTACGCGGGACAGTGTCCGGTCATCGACGGCGACCGCGTCATTCTGGCGCCCGGAGCCCAGCCGATGATGATGGCCGTCGAACTGGCCACCGGGCGGCGGATTTGGGAGACGACGGGTCACGAAGACGCGGGCCAAACCCATACTTCCATCACGCCCATTGAATTTGACGGCCACCGGCAGTATGTCTATAGCGCCAATCGGACGATTTTCGGCGTGGACGCCACCGATGGAACCATTTTGTGGACCTATCCGTGGAAGTCCATTTTTGCGAATGTGCCATCGCCAACGTTCATCGCGCCTGATCGGATTTTCGTGACCGGCGGCTATGAGATGGGTTCGGATATGATCCGCCTCCAATCGGACGGGCAGGGTGGAATTGAAGCGAAGCAAGTCTTCCATCTGGAGGAAAAAGTATTCGGCGTCGAGCAACAGACGCCCCTGTACTATAAGGACCATCTCTTTGGCACAACCAGGACGGGCGAGATGTCTTGCCTTGACCTGGACGGCAATATCGTCTGGTCCAGCGGCCAGGTCCGATTTGGTCTCGGTCCCTTTCTGATCGCAAATGACATGATTCTGGCGTTGGAAGATGAATCCTGTACACTTCGCCTGGCCGAGGCCTCTCTGACTGGCTGGGAAGAACTGGCTTCGGCGCAGATGATTGATGGACATGAAGCCTGGGCGCCCATGGCTCTGGCGGACTCGCTGCTCATTCTGCGCGACGTGACGCAACTGATCTGCGTGGATCTGGCCGAATAGAAATATGGCGTCAAGCCCTTTCCGAAAGGAGACTTCAGGATGCGACTCACTCGAAGAGCCTGGGCTGGCGGAATGCTTGGGGTGGCTCTGGGCGGAATGCGCGCTGGGGGTTCTGCTGCAAACGAAGCGCCTCCAATGGCTTTTGAACCGGACGGACAAACAGCGGTTACGTTGAACGATCCGGTGGGCATCTACATCGACCACAAGGACCAGTTGTATGTGGCCGGCGCGGAGGGGGTTGATCGGTATGATTCCAATGGTCAACGAAATCGCCGGATTGAGACAACGGGGGCGGCCCGGGCCGTGGCGGTGGATGAGAGCGGACAAATCTATGTCGCTCAGCAAACCCGGATCGAAAAGTTCAGCGCCGACGGGCAATTGATCACGGCTTGGGGCGAATCGGGACGGGGGGACGGACAGTTTTCATATGTCACGAGCCTTGACGAGCGCGACGGTTTCCTTTTTATCGCCGACGCGGGCAATCGCCGGATTTATCGATTCGCTGGCAACGGCGTCTATGTGGACGCCATCGAAAAATTCGCCATTCCCAGCTATTATTTTGATGTGACGCTCGGGCCCGATGACCACTATTTTTATGTAACTCACACGGGCCGCCGACGGGTGGAGCGATATGACCGGAACATGAAACGGGTGGACTATTGGGGCGAATCCGGCGCCGGCGCATCCAAGTTTTTTGGCTGCTGTAATCCGACACACCTCACCGTATTCAAGGACGGCCGTGTGGCGACAGCAGAGAAAGGCATTCCCCGGATCAAAGTGTACGATCCCAAGGGAGCGATGCTCGCCCATCTGGGTCAAGAGGCGTTTCCCAAGGAATCGGTTCATATGGATCTGGCGACGGACTCGCGGGAACGGTTGGCCGTGTTAGTACCGAAAGACCGGGCGGTTCGATTTTATCGAATCGTGACGGTGGAAGCGAAGAAGGACATGACGGAGAAGGATCATGACTCTTAAGAAAAAATCGATGGGGCGTCGCGACTTTTTGAACAACTGTGGTCGTGGCGGCGCTTTTTTGCTTTTGGGCGGAACGGTGGGCGCCTTGGGGGCGCGACTGGTTCGCGGCGGTGAGGTATGGCAGATAGACCCCAACAAATGTACGAAGTGCGGCCAATGCGCCACGCATTGCGTGCTGGATATGTCGGCGGTCAAATGCATGCACTTATACAAAATGTGCGGCTATTGTGAATTGTGTACCGGGTACTTTGAACTCGATCCGGTTTCGCTGGATGAAGGGGCCGAGAATCAGGTTTGCCCGACGGCCGCCATCAGCCGCAAATACATTGAAGATCCCTATTTTGAATATAAGATTGACACGGATCTCTGCATCGGGTGCGCGCGTTGCGTCAAAGGCTGTGTGGACTATGGCAACGGGTCGCTCTATATGCAGGTAAACCATGAACTGTGTAAAAACTGCAATGAATGCGCCATCGCCATTGCGTGTCCGGCCGACGCTTTCATCCGGCTGCCGGCGAACAATCCCTATTTCGACCGTCTGGTCTGACATTGAATGAGCTAATGATAAAAATTCTTACGAAAAAAAACACGATTGGCATTCTGTTTGCGGGACTGTTCCTCTTGGCGTGTGTCGCCGGAGCGTTGGCCCTTGAGCGATTTCCACCACCGGATTTTGATACCGATCATACACTGCCGGTCCAAATTCGCCCCGCTGCGCGGGGAGAGCATTGGGCTTGGATTGATATGGGCGTGTTGCTGGTATCCTTGCTGGCGGGCACGGTGATTGTTTTGAAAACACGCAGCCGACGGGCCATGGTGTGGCTGAGCCTGTTCGCTGTGGGGTATTTCGGATTTTTCCGAAAAGGCTGCGTTTGCCCCATTGGGGCCATTCAAAATGTAGCGGACGCCCTGGCGCATTCCAGTCTGGTTGTGCCGCTGGTGGTTTTGTTTTTCTTTGGGGCCCCTTTGCTGCTGGCGGTTTTCTTTGGTCGCATTTTCTGTGGTGGTGTGTGCCCCCTAGGGGCGTTGCAGGATCTGGTATTGCTCAAACCGTTACGCGTGCCCCGTTGGCTGGATACGGCTTTGGGGATGTTCCGGCATGTTTATCTGGGTCTGGCCGTTTTGTTTGCGGCCATGGGCGCCAGTTATCTGATTTGTGTGTATGATCCGTTTGTCGGATTTTTTCGGATGAACGCGCGCTTCCATATCTGGGTGTTGAGTGGTCTGTTTCTGCTGCTATCGATGGTGGTCGGACGTCCTTATTGCCGCTATCTGTGTCCCTATGGCGCGCTGCTTTGTATCTTTTCGCGTTTCTCCGCTCGACGCGTGACGATCACACCCGACCGCTGCATCAATTGCGGATTATGCCGCGAGGCCTGTCCGTATGGCGCGATCCATCCCTCGACGATCACGCCCGATGCGCCGCCCAAAGCACCGGCTGACTCCCTGGTTCGCCTGCGGCGCCTGATACTTGGCGCCGGATTGGTCGCGGTCCTGGGATATGTTGGATGGGAAACCGGCGCCGCGGCCGGCCCCTGGTTCAGCCGGGATCATTTCACCATCCGTGTGGCTGAAAAACTGGTTGCCGAGGAAACCCAGGGATTCGAGGAACGCTCGTTTGAAACACAGGCTTATCTGGATCAGGGACTGGAACCGGAGACGATTTATCAGGAAGCGCTGCTCGTAAAGGAGGCCTTTACCCGCGGCAGCCGCTGGTTTGGTCTGTGGGTGGGGTTGGTTCTATCCATGACGATGCTGTCTCTTCTTCAAGACCGTCCGCGCCAGGAATATGAAGCGGACAAGGGCGCCTGCCTGGCCTGTGGGCGTTGTTACGCGTCGTGTCCCATCGACGAACGAAATTTCCAGGGCGACTTTGATGTCGAGGCGTTCGAGGCGGAACGGGAAAAAGCAGGCTAGCGAACAGTGCGGGGACGTATGGAATTGGGGAGCAGATAAACGTCGCGCGGCGGCTCACCGGAACTTTCTGGATGAGCCGCCGCGCATGTTATTGCATCAACGGTGAGACGGAATATCCGTTATCAAACAGTTACTTATTGATTCCCGCCGCTCGCTCCAACAGGTGATTTAACCGCTCAACCATCCGGCGGGGATCGGTCATCAGTCCCGCGCTGATCAGGCTGTTGTCATATAATTGTTCCAACACTTCCCGGCCCAGCGCTTCGTCCTCTTCGCGCAACTGCGACAGACGAGCGATCAAGGGATGGCGTGGATTCAATTCAAGTTTCACCTGTGATCCGATCCCCGCGAAATCCTTCGTGGACGCCTGCAAAAGTCGTTGCATCGCCGCCGTCATCATCGGCCCCGCCATGACGGCCACGGCCGGGCTCTTGCTGAGGCGCTCGGAAGCCACTGCCTCGGACACGCGCTCGCCCAGGACGGCTTTGACCCATTGACACAACGCTGTCATCGATTCATCCGGCAGCGGTTCGCCTTCGCCCGTGATTTTGGCATCCCCGGGCAGTTCCAGATCCGACGCATCGGCAGAGATGAATTTCTTTTCCTGATAGGCGCCGAGATTGGTCAACACAAAGTCGTCGATGGGCTCATGGGTATAGATCACTTCGATATCCCGTTCACGAAAGGCCTCGACATATGGCCCCGCTTCGATGGCGTCACGCGTGGGACCGTTGATGTAGTAAATTGCCATCTGCCCCTCTTTCATGCGCTCCACATATTGATTCAGCGAAGCCATCTGTCCGTCCTCGGTCGTTGAGGTTTCAAAACGAATCAAGCCCGCAAGTTTGTCGCGGTGTTTGGCATCGCTGACGGCGCCTTCCTTGATAAAGGAACCGAACTGTTCCCAGAAGGCCTTGTAGCCGTCGGGATTGTCCTTCGCGTCCGTCTCCAGCATCTTGATGACACGCCCCGTCAGGACCGTATTGATTTTGCG
>JADFCT010000143.1 GCA_017161665.1 Candidatus Sumerlaeota bacterium | reverse complement strand
GGATAGATTTCGGGCAGGCGGTAGTCATACCCCCACCGCTGCCAGTTGTGCCACACGAAGACGCAATCCGTCACACCATAGCGGGCAAGCGTCTCCACGGTGCGAATGCCGTGTTGGTAGTCCGTGCCCCAATAGTCCAGACACATCTTGCCGAGGAGCGGCTCAATCACGGGCGACTGCTGAAATTTGTTTTGAGCATGTCGGAGTCGGAATACCGGTCCAAACGCGCTTCCCAGGGAGGGCGCCAGCGTCAGGGAGCCATCGTGATGGGTCTGAATCGAATAGACGCCGCGGTCGGGATCACAGACGAAGCGGTCGGGGAAGACGGAGGCTTTTTGAACAAGAGACAGTCCGCCCGGAAATTCAAGGCCCACGTGATGCGTGGACAGACGAAAGCCATCGCCGGAGAGATCGAATTTCCCCGGTTCCTCAATCACGTTGCCGAAGCCGCCCAAAAAGCGTTTCAGACGGGCCAAAGGCAAGTCGCCCTTGGTCAGGGCGGCCTTGTCATCGGCAAAGCGCATGGGTCCGAACAGGATCTTCGTAAAGCGGGGACGCCCGGCGCGGTCGCGGTCGCCGGGGACCATGACGGTTTCAATTTCCACGGCCACGGAGGCATCGTTGATTCGGATGCGCTGGACCGGTCGATTCCCCCCCGCCAGTTCCATGGGAATTTCGATCTCGAATGTCCGAATCTTGTTATCCTTGCCCCCATCGCGACACGTCGCGGCCGCTGTCAGGGGGAACTCGGTCAGGGGCGTTTCATCCAGTTCAATATCCATTCCTTCGATAATCAGCGCATCGTCGGAGCCTCCATCCCATGAGAGCTCGGTACCGGCAATGGCCATCAAGCCATCCGCCAAACCGTGTGGCCCCGGGGCGAAGGAGAAATCGAAGACAATGGACGGATGGCCGAATCGGATTCGACGCGCCGTCAATCCCGGCTCATCCAGACGTTCCGCGCCGCTGGCGAGAAATTTCAGAAATCGTTCCTTGAATTGCGCGGGATCGTGTTCGATGGGCGATTGGCCGGCGCCGCCAATCGTCAACAGCGGCGCGCCCCAGTATCCCGAATCGCAGACCGTATTGTTCGCCGGCCCCGGATCGGCGAGGAGACGAAGGACGATCCGCTGTCCCGACCAGGCCGACAGATCCGCCACACCCGGTTCCCAGGTCTTCGACTTTGTAAAACTTGAAAAAACGTTTTCGAATGTTAAGGCGTCGTCGTCTTCCGGAGGCGTCTCCTTTCCCCATTCCGCCACCTGGACCGTGAAGCGGACCCCGTCGCTGGCCGGTTCGCTGTCCGTGTGATCGCGGATCGCCAGATCGAATCGGAGGGACGCGCCCTTGTCTCCGGGCAGGTCGAGGAGGTAGTCGATCCAGACCCCGCCCCAGCCGCCTTTATAGGGGGGATGGATATTGAGCGACGCTTTTTCGCTTCCCCGACTGACCCGGCGCCGCACGAAATTCGCGCCGGACGTCGCGTCCGATCCTTCCCAGCCCATGGGCATGAAGACGGCGGATGGGGCGCTGTTCATCTGATAGCCAACCCGACCGGCGAGTTCATAGAGGGACGTGAGACCGGACGCGAGGCTCTGCGGCGTCCATACCTTCTCCTGTGGCGTCGTTTTCGCTTTGACGACAAAGATATGGATCGGGTGGACCTGAATGGATTCGGTTCCCTTTGGATTCTTAAACTCGAGCAAGGCATGAATCGGGTAATGAGCGTTCCAGGTCGGGATGCCGGCCCGGAGGAAGAAAGAAAACCGTTTCGTCTCGCCTCCATTGATTGACACGTTTCGTTCCTGCGCCGATTGCCAACGACCATACTCATCCGCAAAAATGAGGATCCATTGATCCACCACCCATACACGCAGATTCCCGGCCACGGCGAACTCGTTTTTGTTTTCGACTGTGACCGTGAACTCATGGCGCGCCGCCAGATTTTCGATCTGCTCCGGCGCTTCAATGGCGACGCGAACGCCGAGTTGTTCATCCTGGGGTGGCAGAAATCCCCATACCGGCCCTCTCCCCAATGCGAACAGGACAAAACAAAGGATCCACGCGACGAAACGGGTTTTCCGATTCATGATCTTTCTCCCTCAGTTGCGTTTGATTTCCACCGGCCCCAGCAGACCGGATCCGGTGAGATTCCAGTCATCCCGAATGTGAATATTGGTCCGTGTATAACGCGCTGCCTGCGGTTTCCCGCGATCGCCAATCAGGCGATTGAGCCATGAATTGACAACCGTAATTTCCAGATGATTGATCCCCGGAGTAAGCGCGCAGGTAATCTCCTGCCGGAAAGGGCGGGTCCAGGTAGTACCAAGTTCTTCCCCATTGAGCCGGATGGCGGCAATGCCAACATCCTGAACCTGGTTAAGTTGGAGCCAGTACCGTTTCTCCGAAATCGGATGCAATTCAAAGGCGCGCGTGTACGTCGCCGCGCCCGAATAATATTTGATCCTGTCGTCCGCATGGCGCGTCCAGTCGATCAGAGACTTAAATTCTGCTGAGTCCGGTCCCCCCCAGGCCGGATCGAAGGTCACCGTCCACGGCCCCGGAATCGTTTGGACGGTTTGCAACGTCGGATAGTTGGACGGCTTCGATCCCTGTTTCGAAACCGGAATTGAGTCGCGGAACACCACCAGACACGATCCATAGGGCGCGAACGCCATAGGAACCATCGTTCGGCCGTCGGCTTGTGTATAGGCCTCAGCCTTCATAATTTGTCCCGTCACGGGATCCCACAGTTCCGGGCGCTTGCCGGATATGCGAAAGGCGCACGAAACCGTTTGAGGCCGTTCCATCTGATTGCTGACAAAATAAATATCAGATGCGCCAATCCGGTAATGTATATACTGGAAGTCCAATTGCGCATCCCTGTCGCGAACCTCAAAGTCCGTCGCCACACCGTCCGCCTGAAGGAATTCACGTGCCGTCTGGCCCCAAACCAAGGTTCCCGTCCCAATCGCCTTGTGTCCGACTGACGCCGGCTGCTCTCCCCAAAGCCGATCGGCAAGGGCATGAAATTTTCTTTGCGCCTCCGGGCCGCCGACCAGGCTGACCAACCGTTCGGGCTTCGGCCCGAGCACCGTGGCGCCTTGTTGCAACAGCCGCTCGACCTGCTCAAGGGCCGCCAGAGACAGGACTTTGTGATCCGGCAGCACGAGCAGGCGATAATGAATCCCTCCCGGCACGATGAGCTGTCCATCCCGAACCGTCACTTCCAGCAGGACTTCTTCATTGGTCACGTCATAATCATAGCCCGGCAGGGCCCCTGCGCGGTTGAACCCTTTGTAAACGGCGATGTTGGGCACATGGTCGCCATAGTAGTAAAGGACATCCGCCACAAATTGCCCGCGCTGCACAACGGTCTGTATCCGGTTCATGTACTCCATAAACGCATCCGAATAATCCCACCAGGTGACCTGGGGATTGACGTGGGTGCCGGCGAAGTATTCCTGCCCCGGAATGCCCATCTCCTTCGGCGAACAGGTGAAGGTATGAAAGAATATCAGATTAAGCCCTTCGCAATACTCATAATCCATCGCCGGCTTGAGGTCGCGCCACAGGACATCGGCCCAGTGGGGCTTACGGACAGAGGTGAAGGATTCGGCGCCCACCAATTGCTTGCCATATATATGCGCCGCAGAGGCAGCCTGTTTGACAAAAAACCGATTCTCCGGATTGGGCCGATGGGGCGAGGGGATCCAGAATTCGCTCATCACGATGTCACTGTGCTTATAGTTGGTAATCCCATCAATCGGAGCGGCATGGGGCCCGGAGCATTCAGGCTGGATCCCCAGGTTGTATCGCGCCGCGTGTTCGGCGAAGACGCGATAATGATTCTCGGACACACAATGGGCGATCGTTTTGCGCAAATCCGCCAGAAAGGCATTGCTCACCTCGCGGCTCTCAATGATTTTACCCGCCACGACCGGCAGATAGCGCGTCAGGTCATAACCGCAGGTCCGCTGGAAGTCTTCGGCAAAACCCGGACTCCAGTTCATGCCGCCACATTCCCAGCTGTCGGTTTCCAGCTGTTTCAAAACCGTTCCAGCCAGGGGGCCGGCTTTTTTGAGAAGCGGATCCATGGTTTGATTCCAATAGCGCTCGAAAGCGTCGGTGCTGAGATAATCCAGAACATGTCCCTTCCAATTGTCGCTCGATGTGGCGACATGGGCCAGCGTTGGCGTGTAGCCAATGCGCAGAATCGTCCAGTTCCCCGCCGGCGCGTTCCATTTCAACACCCCGTCCGCTCCAAGTTGATCCGAAAGGTCGATGACCTCTTCCAGCAGCGCGTCCGCTTCGCCTTCCATGGCCGGAACATCATCCAGGAGAAAACGACAGTCAGGCGCTGAGCCACCGAGCTCACGGGCGCCGGATTTGGCGGCCAGATCCCGAATGGGATTCCGGACGCCTCCCAAAAGGGACCTGCCCGTCTCATCGATCAGTTGAAGGGTGGTCACCTGCACATTGCGGGGGGACTCCGGGAAAGTGGGATCGTAGGCGTCCTCAAACACCACGCGAAACGTCCGCCCCGTCAAGGGAGCGAAGGTCAGCCGGTTGGCGCCATCCTTCAATTTGAACGGCCCGGCGACTTGCTGCGAATCCATGGCCACCAACCGACAGACCTTGGGACCATATCCTTTTCGACCTTCGACCTGGAGGGCAGTGATGGTCTGGTCCTCTTCAAAGGAAACTTGAATCCACTCCGGCTGTTCGGCTGTCGGCCCCTCGCCCGGGTTTTTACCGGCGCTGACCCAGAATTGGCCACTGTTGATATGGCCCACAGGAAAGTCGGCCTGCTGGGAGCGCGCGCGGAGCGTGACGGATTGATTAGCGACCAAGGACTTCGTCGGCCAGGCCAGCACAACAATATCCCGATAATAATCGTAGTTGGCTTTCGGAATCGGCAGTTGGATTTCGAGAGGGGCGCCCCCATCGGCCTGGATCTCCGACCAGGTAATCTGTTTCGCCTTGTCATCCAATGTGACAAAAGGTCCCCCCAGGTTCCAGCCGCTTTGAATGGAAAGCCCCAGCTCCAGATCGAGGCGTTTGGCTTCGCGCAACGCATGAAGAAACAGTTCCGTCCACTCCGGTCCCGCAAAAACAGGACCGTTTGGCACATTCTGATCCGGCCCCCAGCGCAGTTCCGTTCCGGCGTCAAAGATCATGGCCCCGCTGAACCCTTTGTCATGCATCGCCTCCAGGTCTCGGGTGATCGCCTCTTTCGTCACATTGCTGTTGAGCCACCACCACCAGCAGCGAACCCCCGCCTCACGCGGTGGATTTCGAAAGGCCGCCGCCAAGTCCTCCCCATCCGCAGCTCGGCCAGTCCAGGCCCCAGTCATCAGAACAATCCAGACAAACAAAACGCTCCCGGTCCTGTACAGTTTTGGCGCAATCATGATACGTTCTCCAGTTGAAGTTGATCAATACGCTTCGACGGCAGCGGGCGCCGCTGCAAAATAATGAAGCATTTCCTGAAATCATATCAGCCCGAAAGGGACTCCCCGAAAGGGTCGCCGCTTTCATCGAAAAATATACCAGGTGAATCCTCGGGCGGGGACCCGGACAGGCAGATCCATTTCGTATGCGCGGTTGAGCGTTGTCGTTGTCGCTTCTCCCGCAGCGTTGATGAGGGTGACCCCTTCGGTGAGGCCCGTGTAGTAGAGCGGCACGCGGATGGTTTTGGCGACGTCGTGTTCGAGAGGATTGAAGACCATGAGCAGCCCCTTTTCCTCCCCGCCGGGATTGACATTGAGCCAGTAGTCAATGTCCTGTCCATCCGCGCGGCGCAGGTGAATGAGGTCGCCCTCAAGAACATCACGGTGCGCCTTGAACCAATCGACCCATTTTTTGACGAGATCGCGTGTGGCCGGCGTATCGTAAAGGCGCGGCCCCCGATAGCAGGCCTGGACGCCGGCGCCCAGGTTGCTGACCAGCATCCTTTCATAATGGTCGCGGTGTTCATCCAATGGTTCGATCGTCGCCGCCGCGCCGCCGCCATGATATTGGGTCAGGGGCACGAACATCCATCCCATGCTGGGCGTCTTCTGCCACGTGCCGTCGTAGATATTCTGACGGGTGTGAATCACTTGTTGATCACGCGGAAGCGACCAGTTGACCTCCCGATACCCCATCCCGCTTTTCGAGGATCCGGACAGGTAGTAGTAGTCGGGCACATTGAGAAAGATGCCCTTTCCGCGACACCACTTGTAGAATTCCGTGATGCGTCGCCATTGATTCCATCGCGAATCGGCCCGCCCCCTGTGCCCGGGATGCGATTCACTCAGGCAAATGTCACCGGGATACGAGCCGTCGTGTTCCAAAAGATCAAATCCCGTCGTCTCATAGAAATGGTACAGTTTATTGAAATAATCCTGTCCCCATTCGCTTTCCAGGCATGGCGAGGCGCCGAAGGTCGGGCTTTCGCCCGGCGGCATGACCACATCGTCTTTGTCGCTGATCCGTCGTGAGGCCAGAAGCGAATAGCCGCCGATCTCGATACCCCGGGATTGAGCGTAGTCGGCATACTCCTTCATTTTTGCAAGGTATTCGGTGGCATTGTTTTCAATGTTAAACCCGCTGCCAAAGGTGAGAATCACCATTTCAAAACCCACGTCGGCGCATTGGTCGATGGCCTTTTTGACGCTGTCCCAATCGGCGAATCGCACGTGCATCATCAAAGGATTTTCCGTCACCCACGGAGCCAGAAGCCGATAGACGCGCCGCTGGGCCAATCCCAGCCGTTCGCGATCCCCATCGCCTTGGGGGAAAAGGAAGGTGTGAAAGGATTCAAAGATCCGCCCCGGCTCCAGCGTCTGCGCCGGCCCCTCTTCGGGTCGCGCTTCCAGCAGACAAGGGGTGAGGCGTTGGTAGTTGACCTGAGTGGTGTAGTCGGGATCGGGTACCCAGTGAACGGATCGGCGGGAGGCATTGACCGATGTCATCCCATGGAAAGCATAATCCGTCTCCACGTGGATTCGCGGTGGCGGGTAATGAATGCCTGGCGCCTCAACACGAGATTCAGACTCCACCGCCGCGAGAATTTCGCTGACAAAATGATCAACCTGCACGGTCTGATCACCATCGTTATGGATCTCGATCCATTTGCAGATGACGGGCGCGCCGTCATACAGTTCGTAATGAACCGATACGCGAACCCCACGAAGGGCCTCCAGGCGTTCACGTTCCACGCGGAGCCCCTCCGCATCCAAGGCGCTGTACACGGACAGGCGTTGGATATGGGTTCGTCCCAAGGATCCTTTGTCGCCCGAAAAATCCTGAGCATCCCCCTTAGGTCCCATTTTTCCGACACGAACCGCCACGGGGGCTTCATCACTTGAAAATTCACGCTGGTCGATGGTACGCCAGTCGCCATCCTCGGGACGCGCTTCCATATACAGCATCCCGCCTTCCATCCGGAACCGCAGAGCCAGGGGACGCAGCCAGTCGCCCGCCGGCTCGCCGCCCCCCCTCAGCCGTTCGCCCCGCGCATCGCTGACGCCAAAGAATTCCCCATCTCGTTTTTCGGCCACACTGGCCGGCCGAACGTTAAAACGGATCACCGTTCCGTTGCGCCACACCAGCGCCAAACCCGGTCCCCAGGTTTTGCCTCGATCCGTCCCCGGATCAATCAACAGTTCCACCAGCCGCGTCTGCCTTGGCAACGCGCGCTCGGCATAAACATAGGTATTGGTCAACGTATAAATTTCGCCGGGCTTGCCTTCATTGCGAAAGGAACTCCGCGGATGCGCGTTTGTGGAATGATACTGCCACGCGTCGGTGACCACCGAAAAATCGTCACTCAACAGCAACTGCCGCCCCCGCGCGCTCGGCGCCGGAGGACTCGTCAGCGGAACCTGTTCAGCCGCTGGCATTTCATAAACCATGGTCAAGGCCACTCCCTTGGGGGGCCAGTTCACTCCCGGGCCATGGCGTCGCGTCTGCTTCCAAGGCAGGCGTTCCCGGGGACGCCCCACCGAGTATCCAACAAACCGCATGGCCGCCGGATCCGCGTCCAACTCGTCGATCCACTGGGGCCGCAGGAACGCATAGTTCGGCTGGCCTTTGAGGCCGCCCACTTCCAACCGCGCGCCATTGATGGTCACGATGGCCTCGGGCTTGACGCCGCGTAACAGCGTTTGTCCATTGACATGATCCTCCAGCCGCACCGTCGCCCCATTGGGCGCGAGCCGAAAGACACGGCTGATCAATCCATTGGAAAGAACCAAATCCTTGGACGTATCGCCCCCATAGACAGCGGCTTTAAAGCCGCTGTTGTCCACCAGCCAGTCGGTCGTGGGGCGGCGCGTCAGATCCGTTAAACGCGGCAATCCTTCCGAAGATTGGAGCAGAACAGGATCGGCAATCGGTCGAAAGGCGTCCAAGCCACTGCCAACGCCTCGGTCGGTTGCGAAGTCGCCCACTCGCCGATCGGAAAAACAAGCCGACAGCCCCATCAGAATCGTTGCCACAAATAAAACGGCGCACAGTAAACGCATACCCGGTCTCCTATGAGAAAAGAATCCTGGGAACCATTGAATCGACAATGGAAATTCATATCAAGGCGGAAAATAAATTCCATGCCGTTTTAACGCAAAGACGCCGCGCATCTCGAAAGATACGCGGCGCCCAATTGCATCCCTGGTCGGAAAAGAGGCAAGACGCTTTAGGCAAACACGCCCTCCCCTCCCTCACCGCAGAGATCAGATAGGCAACACGGGAACATTGCCCAGCGTCCAGTTGAACAGCACGATGCCGTCCAGGTTGTTGATGTGACCCGTGTTCTGAACGTCGCCGTTCTCGATGGTCGTCAACGCGCTCAGCGGGACATTGCCCAGCGAGTAGTTGAAGATCATGATGGCGTCGAGGTTCTGGGTGGCGCCGTCGCCGTTGACGTCGCCCAGGGACGGAACCGAAGTGGCGTCGCTGGGGTCCGAACCGGCGACCAACTCATAGGCGTCGGAGAACTTGTCGCCATCCGCATCGGCCGTCGTGTCGTCCGGATCAATGGAAGCCGGCACGCCGTCGCCGTCCGCGTCAATGACATCGCCCGGTGAATCCGGGTCCAGTGGATCGGAGCCGAGG
>JADFCT010000142.1 GCA_017161665.1 Candidatus Sumerlaeota bacterium | reverse complement strand
GCCCCAGGATTCGAACACCAGCCAAGCCCCGAAGGCGGCGGCACATACCAGCCCAGGGTGGAGCGACCGATAGGGAGCGGAGCCCTGGGTTAGCGGGAAAGTAATTGAGGCGCCGGCGCGATTTTTGCCGCGTAGCGCGCAAAAAGCGTGACGGCGCCGACACCCGTCCGCCAGCCCAATTCAAATATGCGATCGAGAGGGAGGACGAAAACAATGAACATTAAACTCTGGCTGGGGGCCGCTCTGGCCTGTCTGTTGGCATCGCCTCTGGCGGCCGCCGAACTCACTATTCAGGCCGACCAGCCGGGAAAGCCCATCAGCCCGGATCTCCTGGGCGTTTTCTTTGAAGATCTTAACTACGCAGCCGACGGGGGCCTCTACCCCGAACAGATCCAGAACCGCTCCTTCGAGTACAGCCCCACCCAACAGCCAGACTGGCATCCGCTCGCGTTCTGGGATTTGCAGAAGCGCGGCGGCGGCGACGGGTCGGTCGTTGTGGCGAATATGCGACCCGTTCACCGGAACAATCCACAGTATGCGCTGCTGACCGTTCGATCGACTGGCGCCGGCGTGGGCCTTGCGAATGATGGATTCGACGGCATCGTGCTCAAAGGGGGCGACCCTTATGAGGCTTCGTTCTGGGCGTATCAGGCGTTCATGGGAGAGATGTGGGGGCGGGGTGACCACAGCAAGCCCATGCCGGTGACATTGCGTCTGGAGACCGGGGGTGGGGAGCTGCTGGCCGAAGCGTCCATGGAAGTTAAGGGGCGGGCGTGGACGCGGTACAGCGCGACGCTCGTTTCCCCGCGCGATGTGACCGATGCGCGTCTGGTCCTCCTGGCCCATGATCGGGGGGGCGTTTGTCTGGATATGATTTCCCTCTTTCCCCACAAGACCTTTCGCAACCGACCCAATGGGCTGCGACTCGATCTGGCGCAGGCCATTGCCGATATTCAGCCGAAATTCATCCGTTTCCCGGGCGGTTGTCTGGTTCATGGTCAAGGCGTCCATCAATATTATGACTGGAAAGACAGCGTCGGCCCCGTGGAACAGCGTTGGTCCCAGCGCAATCTGTGGGGCTACGATCAGACGCGGGGCCTGGGGTACTTCGAGTTGTTCCAGTTCTGCGAGGATATCGGCGCCCTGCCTCTTCCGGTTGTGACGGCAGGCGTGTCTTGTCAGCACGCGGGCCATTCGCCGAACCGGGGACAGGAAGGGTTGTCTCTGGATGAAATGACGGCCTATATACAGGATGTGTTGGATTTGATCGAATGGGCCAATGGCCCGGCGACGTCGAAGTGGGGCGCCGTGCGCGCCGCCGCCGGCCATCCCGAACCCTTTGGCCTGAAATATCTGGGCGTGGGCAACGAGGACGCGATCACACCGATTTTTAAAGAACGCTTCCAGATGATCCATGAAGCCATCACTGCAAAACATCCGGACATTGTGGTCATCGGCACGGTGGGGCCCTTTGCCGGAGGGGAGGATTATGAGAAGGGCTGGGCCTTTGCCCGGGAATTGCAGTTGGAGATGGTGGACGAGCACTACTACGTGAGTCCGCAGTGGTTCTGGGACAATCTGAACCGATACGACGCGTACCCGCGGGACGCCACGACGGTTTATGTCGGAGAATACGCGGCGCATGACCGGGGACGGCGCAATACGCTCCGTTCCGCGCTGGCCGAGGCGGCCGGGCTGACCAGTTACGAACGCAACGGCGATGTGGTTCGGTTCACCTCCTATGCGCCCCTGCTGGCGCGTCGAGGACACACCCAGTGGCGACCTGACCTGATCTATTTCGATGGGGCGAGCGTTTGGCTTTCAGCCAACTATCATGTGCAGCGTCTTTTTGGACAAAACAGCGGGGATCGGTATCTGGAAACCACCCTCCAGGCCGATGAGGGAAATCCGCTGACCGCTTCCGCCGTGGTCGATTCAAAGAGCGGAGACCGGATTGTCAAGATTGTCAACGGCGCGGATCAACCGATCGACATCAACGTGCAATTGCGAGGACTTCCGGATTCCGCGGCCCTGAAGGCCGTCCAGACGGTACTGACGGGTCCGGACGCCAATGCCGTCAACGAAGACGGGCAGCCGCCGGTTATCAAGCCAGAGTCCTCAACGGTGACGCTCCAGCCGACCTTTGTCTATCAGGCGCCGGCCCAATCATTGACAGTGTTTCGCATCAATCGATAATTTCAGGAGGGATTTTCATGAAACGATTTCAAGGTTTGAACCGGTTTTGGATGGTTGGGCTGTTATTGCTTGGCGCCGCCGTTGGGGCCGAACCGGCGCGCAACCCGGTCATCTGGGCGGATGTGCCGGATGTGGCGGCCATTCGCGTGGGCGATGTCTATTATATGAGCAGCACCACCATGCACATGAGCCCCGGCCTGCCTATCATGAAATCCAAGGATTTGGTCAACTGGGAGTTGATCGGCTATGCCTATGACACCCTGGCGGACAATGAGGCGCTGCGACTGGAGAATGGCAAAAACGCCTATGGCGCCGGCTCCTGGGCCAGCAGTCTGCGCTATCATGATGGGACCTTCTATGTGTCCACCTTCTCCAGCACGAGCGGCAAAACGCATATCTATTCGACCCGCGACATCGAGAAGGGCGATTGGAAAGAAACGGCCTTCTCGCCGTCGCTCCATGACAGTTCCCTCTTTTTCGATGACGACGGGCGCGTGTACATGCTCTATGGCGCCGGCAACTTGCGACTTGTGGAATTGAAATCCGATCTGACGGGAATCAAAGAGGGCGGCTTCCACGATGTGGTGATCCGGAACGCCAGCGCCGTGGCGGGGCCCAATATCGGGTTGCAGGCCGAAGGCTCGCAGCTGCGCAAGATCAACGGGAAGTATTATGTGATGAATATCACCTGGCCCCGCGGCGGTATGCGAACGCAACTCCTTTTCCGCGCCGACGCGATCACCGGTCCCTATGAGGGAAAGGTGATCCTGCAGGATCAGGGCGTGGCGCAGGGCTGCCTGATGGATACACCGGACGGTCAATGGTTTGCTTTGCTGTTTCAGGATAACGGCGCCGTCGGACGGAGCCCCTGGCTGATTCCGGCGCGATGGGAGGATGGCTGGCCCGTCCTGGGCGAGAAGGGCAAGGCGCCGACGGTTCTGCCCATTCCCGAAGGTGAGGGCGGCATGGGCAATCTCGTGGCTTCCGACGACTTTGATCGCAAGCCGGGCGAACCGTTGCCCTTGGCGTGGCAGTGGAATCACAACCCCGACCACCGCTTCTGGTCCATCGGCGAACGCGAGGGTTTTCTGCGCCTGACGAACGGACGCGTCGATTCCGACGTGCTTCAGGCCCGCAACATGCTGACGCAACGGACCTTTGGCCCGGTCTGTTCGGCCACCACTAAAATCGAGGTGGCCAAGATGAAAGACGGCGACGGCGCCGGTCTGATCGCGTTGCAGAGGAAATACGGATTCGTCGGCGTGAAAATGAAAGACGGCCAAAAATCAATCGTTATGGAGAGCGTTCCGTCCCGAAGGGCCGAGACCATCGAAAGCGTGCCGCTCGAACAGGAAACGGTCTATCTTCGCATCGACTGTGACTTCCGGAACCGGACGGATAAAGCCCGGTTCTCCTACAGCCTGGACGGCAAGACCTGGACGGGGATTGGCTCGGTTCTCCAGATGGCCTATACGCTTCCGCACTTCATGGGCTATCGCTTTGGGCTGTTCAACTACGCCACGCAAGCCACCGGCGGCTTTGTGGATTTTGACTATTATCACGTCAGCGACGCCATCGAGGAGCCGGATCCCAATTTCTATGTCTTCCTCTGCTTCGGCCAGTCCAACATGGACGGAGCGGGGGCTATTGAGGAACAGGACCAAACGGTGGATGAGCGCTTTCAGATGCTGGCGGCCGTCGATATGCCCAAGCTGGGTCGGGAAGTGGGGCAATGGTATCCCGCCACGCCGCCGCTGTGTCGGGAAACGGGCGGGCTGGGGCCGGCGGATTCGTTCGGTCGGACGCTGGTCGCCGGCCTTCCGGACGCCATCCGGGTGGGCGTCATCCATGTGGCCGTCCCTGGCTGTAAGATCGAGTTGTTCGATAAAGAGGCCTATCAGACGTATCTCGAAAATATTCCGCCGTGGATGCCGAATTTCATCAATCAATATGGCGGCAATCCCTATCAGCGTCTCGTGGACATGGCCCGGACCGCTCAGAAGGATGGCGTGATCAAAGGGATTCTGCTGCACCAGGGCGAATCCAATTCCAACGACCGGGAATGGCCGGAAAAGGTCAAAGGCGTTTATGAGAATCTGATCCGGGATCTGGATCTCAAGGCGGAAGAGGTTCCCCTGTTGGCCGGCGAAACCGTTCATGCCGATCAACAGGGCGTCTGCGCCGGCATGAATGCCATTATTGGCGAATTGCCGAAAACGCTCCCCCAGGCCCACGTGATTTCATCGGCCGGATGCGCCTGTCAGAACGATCGTCTGCATTTCAACTCGGCGGGCAATCGGGAACTTGGGAAGCGGTATGGGGAGAAAATGCTGTCGTTGCTTGAGAAGAAAAACACCCAGCCGGAATAAGGGTTGTGAGGATTGCCGACGGGCTGCCGCCCGCTCCCGATGGCGACCGGAAGCGGGCGGCGGCGGTGGGCGTTATTGACCCAGCCGGATGGTGATTTCCTGAGGGCCAGAGCCTTTTTCGAGGGAGAAGGACGCCTTTGTCGATTGGCCGTCCTTTGGGGTCACGGTGGCTTCATAGTCGCCGTGGAAGCCGCGGAAGGCCATCAGGCCTTCAGGATTGGTTCGGGCGGCAACCTGAGAGGACCATTCCTTCATGAGGGCTACATAGCGGCGCCCCGCTTCGTTGAGCGTCCAGTCCCGCCGGGCCAGGCCGGCGTTGGGGCCCCGCCAGGAATCGCCCGCCCAGAAGACCCACATTGTGATGCCTTCGACCGCCGGGTGGCTGTAGGCGGCGCGATAAACCACCTCCAGTTTATTCGCGCAGCTGGTCTCATCGTCATCGGCAATGTCAAATTCCGTGATCCAGATCGGCAGTTTCAGAGTGGCGACCTTGTCCAGACGCTCGGTCAGGACGCCGGGATTGGCCAGGATGTCTTCGCTCCAGATATGGCCCTGGATTCCAACGCCATGAATGGGGGCTCCCTGATCCAGCAGGCGACGAATGCTGGCGACATATTCATCGGTCTGGACCTCGTCAAAATCCTTGTCCACGGAGAGGATGTTGAATTCGTTGACGAAGAGTTTGGCTTCCGGGTTCAGTTCGTGGGTTCGTTTGAACATCCAGGGCCAGATCGACTCGCCCAATCCATCCTTGTAGAAGCTGCCGTGGAGCATTTCGTTGTTGACATCCCAATGGATGAATCGCTGGCCGTAATGGGTCACCGCGTTTTCGAGACGGCGTTCGACAGCCTGGCGCAGGGCGTCGCCTGACAGTTCCTGTACCCACCGGGGTTGCCATTTTTTCGGTTCCCAGAAAATGCAGTGCCCCCGAACGGGAATCTGGTTCTGTTCACACCAGGTCAACAGGGCGTCGGCGGCGCGATAGTCCTCCCGTCCTTGCGCTCCTTCGTTGGAATACCATTTGGACTCATTTCCGAAGACGGCCCAGTTGAAATGGTTTTTGAAAAACTCGGCATACTGTTCGTTGCGTAACAGGGCCTGGCTCATGGCGGCCCCGAAGGGGAAGGCCTGACGGGTCTGGCGAATGGCAACCCCAACGCCGACGGCCGGCTCCCCCTGTTCATTGACGACGCGCACGCGCGCCTCCCGCTGACGCAGACGCGTGATCCGCGCGTTGGCCTCCTTCTTCCAATCGGCGGCGGCCGAGGCAACGGTTGCCCCGCAGGTGATCGTCAACAGAACCCAGCCTGTCAGAACCCAATTCCTGCGTGTTCCTCTCATCTCGGATTTCTCCTTTTCTCTTCGATAGTATGATCACAGAATACACGGAAATGTGTGGCGATTGTATTCGTTGGGTCCTGACGATTCACCTGAAATTTTGAATTCGGTCGTTGTGAGGTGGCCTGGGCGTCGCTCACGCCCATGGAGCGCGCGCCCGGCGACCGCGCCGGGGAGGCGCTGGCGCAACGCCTCCGCCACAGGATTTTCATCACGTGTCGTATCCATTGATTGGATTAGGCAAACTCGCATCCCGATTTCAGCGGGTGACGGGTTCCGGACGCCGGATGATGGTCTTGAAGGAAACGACGCGTTCGTTGGGCGCGACGGACGAGATCAGTTTTTCCTCGCCCGCATACAGCCGGTCCAGCCGCCAGTGGGTCTTGTTATCCGACACCTCAATGCCCGCGCCGTCATACCATTGAAACCGATATTCGAATTCCTGGGTTTTGCGCGACTGGCTTTTGAGCATCACGCCCGCGTTCAGCAATCCGTTCAGATCACTCATTCGCGTCTCGGTGACGACGATCGCTTTGTAAAGATTGGGGTGTGACAGGGTCACATAGGACTGGGGACCTGTCGGCGAACCGTTCACATAAACCGGTGTCCGATAGCATCCGCTGGTCCCCAGAATCAGCGCCAGCAATCCCGCCGCGCCTGCCCCGCGCTTCCATGGATGGTTCATCCCTCGCTTCATGATCGTTCTCCTTCGCATGGTGTTTCGTCAGTTCATTTCATTGGTATGTGCCGTCATCCGCCCTGCGATATAGCGAACCAGAATCAAGTTGGGGCGGTCGGCGCGCAGGGTCATGGGCACGCGCAACGGCGCTCCCGGGGCCCCGCGAGGCGCGATTTCGATCTGCGTCGGCCCGGGCGCCGCGCGCAGACGCGCCACATGGAAATCGCGGGGCAGCAGGGTCCAGGCGCGCAAGTCCGCCTGCTCGACAACCACATTGAACAGACTGGACAAAAGGAAACTCCAGTTTTCACCCTGAGCGCCATGGCGTTCCCGCGCTTCCTGAAGAATTTGATGTTCCGTGATAAGACGTCCGGCCAGACGGGCCGCGCTCTTGAGGACATACGTCCACATGCGGTCACGGAGGGATCGCATTGCCTGGGCCTCGACGGAGGTTAATTCGGTCGTTCCCGTGGCGCGGCCGCCGGTTGAAGCGATGAATCCGGGAGCATAACCGCCCTGCAGCTCATATCGTGGCAGCGCCAGCGTGGCGATAGCGATCTTTGTTGGCACGGGAATTGTGATCTGTTCCTTGACCGGCGCCCAGCCGTTTTCCACGATCACAATCACTTCGGCCGGCAACTGAGTGGCCTCATCCCATACGGCATTGGCGTTCAATCGCCATCGTTGCTCCAAAGCAGGCAGGTCCTCCCGGAATCCGGCCCGCATTGCCGTTTCGATCATGAGCGGGCCGGCGCAGGACGCTCCCGGTTGCAGCGCCTCCATGTTCTTCAACTCCACATAGGCGGCGTTGGCCTCGCCCTGGGCGTTATAGACCACGGCGGAAATGTAATGGGTGAAGGCGTTTTGATAGAGGGCGGCTCGGGAGGTGGCCTGATAATTGAGATCGCCGTATTCCGCCACATAATTCTGATACAGTTCCTGCTGATTGAATTGATTGCTGGGCGGCATTTGGCGGGCTTCATCCACAATCCGGGCGTGGGCCTCGGCGGCTTCCTGCTGGCGATAATAGGCCTGCATCACTTCGACGCGGGCCTTGTCCCATTCGTTGCGCATCATGTAGTTGACGGCGCACAGAGTGGGCAGGAGGATTTTTTCGAAGGGCTCGCCGTAGTACGGTTGCGCCCGTTCATTGATAATAAACGTGGCCGCCTGTCCGGCTGCTTGGGAGGCGCTGATGACGGGGCGATTTTCGTCAATGCCGATGATGCGTTTGGCGGTGTCCAGGGCGCTGGCGCTGGCTTCGAAGTCCCCGGCCGACTGTTCAATCATCCCCAGTTCCATCCAGGGATTGAGCTGGCTTTCCCGGCGCCAATCCCCATTCCATCCCATACGCCCGGTCAATTCCGTTCGCGCATAGTCAAAGTCGCCGGCGCCATAGGCCTCCCGGGTCGAGGCGATCTGTTTATTATAGTTCCCTAATGACGAACAGCCCGCCACCAGGGCGGTGACCGCAACAATCAGGCCTGTTCGATATGGAATCTGTTTGATGCGCGTCTGAAGAGAAGCCATTTTCCCCATTCCTTCCAGTCGTCGTAGCGCTTTGCACGGGTCGGAGTCAGAATGAAAATCTTGCCGGCGACTTTGAAATGATCATGCGCTTTTGGCTCGGTCGGGCCGCGCCGGCATCGACGCCACCCGTGCCAGGATTGCCGCGTCCTCTGCCGACAGAACGCCTGTTTCCAAGGTCCGACGACACGATTCCAAAACAACCCATGCCATGTCTATCCGCTTCATCAGCCGTTCAGGGCGCAGACGGGCCAGTTCCGCATTTTCGGTCAGGGCGATCAGTGAACGGTCGCCCAGGGCTCGCCGGCCGACAAAATTCATTAAGGCGCCCGCCGTGGTCAAAGCATATTCCCGGACGGGGTCAAACCACCTCCGCACAGAATCGCAGAAGAAACCATAACACACCGTCGGTCGGCCGGTTCGCAGTGCGCAGCCTTGCGGGGTGATCCATCCTTTGCGCGCATCATATTTGAGGGATGTTCCCGTTCCCGCATTTCGGACGTTTCGCAACCAGGCGGACTCCCGGGTCTCACAACAAATTTCCTCACGACAACAGGGCGTCGGGCAGTCGGCGCAAATCGGTCCGCAAGACGAGACGATGCATTCCTGAACCGCCCTTTCCAATTGGCGCCAGGCTCGCATGGCCTCGCGCAATTCGGTTGTCCAAATCATATAGGGCCAAAGGCCTCACTCTCTTGACAATTTAGAGTCGCTGACGGACGGCCGTCGGCGCCGTCACGCTTTTTGCGCGCTGCGCGGCAAAAATCGCGCCGGCGCCTTGTGTGCTCGTTTCCGACCCAGGGCTCCGCTCCCTATCGGTCGCTCCACCCTGGGCTATTATGTGCCACCCCTGCCGGGGCTGGGCTGATGTTTGGCTCCTGGGGGCGGACCCGATAAGACAGCGGCGCCCCGCCCCACGGATCTTTGCGCCTTGACGTTTGAAAAAGCAGCCATTGCGCCCCGCCCCGGCTTGTTTTGCGTCATCGCGCCTTGGCGATTAGCGCAACC
>JADFCT010000141.1 GCA_017161665.1 Candidatus Sumerlaeota bacterium | reverse complement strand
GTTGTCCACCAGCAGCGCTGTTCCGTCCCCGGCCAGGACAATCTCGGACATGCCGATCCCGTTTTTCTCGTTGGGGTCCGGAAAAACCTGCCATTTATCCGACGCGGCGTCCGGTGTCGGCTGATCGGTGCCATCCTCTTCCCGGTACCACCACTCAAACGCCAGTTCTCCAGCCTTTCCGCCGAAATCGGCCGAGTGCCGCAGGGTGATCTTCTCGTCGAACACATTGTCGGAAAAGACGGTCTTGATGGCGCCCCGGTATTTGTCTTTCGTCACCTTGATAATATGCAGCGCCACCGGGAGCGACCCCATGTCCGGGTGGTTGTTTTCGGCCAGGGTCACATATCCTTCCGTGAAATTCTTGAACGGATCGGTGGCGGGGTCCAGAAGGGCGCCGTTGGGCATGAGCGCCAGCCCCGGACCGAAGGCGATGTTCGGGAACGGACGCTGGGTGATCGCCGTATCGGAGCATTTGTAGCCGAACAGCGTATAAAATGAATCACAGAACGGGAGATACAGGACCGGTTTATCCTGAAAATCGACGACGACATCCTCCACCGCGTCGATGCCCACCGCGTAATCCCACCCTTCGATGCCGTTGGGGTTTCGACTCAGTCCATGCAGCGCATCCACCGCTCCCTTGAAAGCGGCATTGGCCCCTTGCAGCGCCTTGACGGCATCGCGTTCGGTTCCGGTCATGATATTGGGCTGCGCCACATAGATAGCCGGCGGCGCGGCGGTCAGATCCTTGTCGCCCAGGGTCTTCCCATTGACAAAGCCCCGCATGATCAGTTGTTCCGTCATGGGATCATAGAAAATCCGGTTCCGCAGCCCCGCGTGAAGATCCTTGAAATAATAACGGTTCATGATCACGTCCACCCGCTTGGCGGCGGGCTTGAGATCCTCCGGAAAGTCGTAGATGGCCAGGCCCACGCGCCGCTCCTCGAGCACCTGCCCAAGGCGAACCTGGTAGTCCGTCATCAGCTTGTCTTGATCCATCGTCGGATTCAGCTCGTCGAACACCACCTGCCCCGCGGCCCATGCCAGAACGCCGGGCAGCCCCGCAGCGTTCCGGTTGTCCGCCCGGTATTCTCCGCCTGGAAAGGTGAGGGTTTCCCCCGCCTTGAGAACCGGCGCCTCGTCGGGCCAGAAGGGATCATACCGGATCTGCCTGGCTTTTTCCCTTCCCGTCATGTCGGACGGGAAGCCATCTTCTTCCGCCACCAGGCCGGATGGCAGGAACGGGATCGCCTTGCCCACCTCGCCGGTCCCGTCTCCGGGGGTCGACGCATCGATCCAGAACGTGGGATCGAGCGGATACCAGAAATGGGAAAGGACGTGGGCGCCCGAGCCGTAATGGAACAGTTGGAAATTGGTGAGGCTCAGGCCGCCAATCCCGGGGTTGAGCGTCACGGTGAAGGTCGATTCGCCGCCTTCGATCGCATATCCGTCGACTTGTACAGGCGCGTTTTCCCGATTTCCCAGGGCGTTGCCCACGATAAACTTGAAGGCGCCCACCGGCCCGGTTTCGTCCGTCACCTTGAGCAGATAATTTCCAGCCTGGCTGAAGGTATCCGTCGCCAGCGTCAGGGCGTATTGATCCGGCGCCGTTTCGATGGCCTCCGACAGGGGGACCGATTTTCCCGCTGCGGAAATGATCCAGGGCTGGCCCTTGTGGTCTTCCCAGTAGCAGGTCTGACCCGGATCGCCGTTTTTACCGAAAATCTCCGACGGCGGCGTCGCGCCGATAACCATGCTTACCGGGTAGGGCGCCACCACGGGCTCGCCGGCCCGGACGTCATAGTGAAACTCGTAGTTGCACTCCGCATCATCCACTTCAACTGCGAAGGCGGCCATGCCGTGCCTTCCCAGCGCCTGATCGAAATATTGCACAAGCACGAAGGGATCGGAGGTGTACGAGTCGTCCCGCTCTTTCTTGTTCAGGTCATTTCGCAGCGCGAAGGCCGCCTTCGGCTGGGGGGACATCCGGGAATGCCGGAAGGAGTCGGCCACCAGCGCATGCTCCTCGTTGGGATTGTAGCCGGGCAGGGTCGGGTCCGGCTGATTGTAGATCTTGATATCCCGGTACCGGCTCGGGTCCAGATAGTTTTGCTCAACCTCGCCCATGTCCGGGAATTTCTGATCCTCGCCCTCGGCGTCCTTGCCTTCCGAGCCCACCCGGCTGGCGATCACGATCCGCTTGCCGTACTCGGGCCAGGCCACCGAATACTCCACCGGCTGATACGACCAGGCGATATTGTCCCGCATCTGGTACCATACCACCAGGATCTTGTCCTCATCCGGGTTCCTGGAGGGATGGAAGACATTGACCGGATAAATGGCGCCCGTTTTTGTCTGCCGGTCGTAAATGTCCGCGTTGTAGGGGCCGATTTCCCGGTACACATACCCGTTGTGAAGCACGTCCGCCTCGTGGTATTCGCTGGTCAGCTCGACCCCCGCGGCGGCAACGCCATACTTGATGCTGTCGCCCTCCGCCGCGATTGTCTCCACCACCCGCACGCATGCGAACCCTTCCTCGGCCAGATTGCCCGGCCTTCCCGAATAAAGCTTGTCCGTGCTCACCACCCAGGCTTCGGAAGGCTCCATGTTCACCAGCGTCAGCGGGTGGCTCACCACATTGTCGGAAAGCCCATCCTGGAGCAAGGTGGCGCCCTTGTTCATGCCCTTGTTGTCGTTAGGCCCCTGATCCGCCACCAGATTGCCCCGGACCTTATCGAAGGTATAATAAACCATCAGCCCGGCCGCCTGTCCTTCCAGGGATTTTGTCATCCAATCATTGATCTCGGTCTGGGACCGCTCGACATTCCATATCCGAACCTCGTCGATCTTGCCGTTCAGCTTGTAGAAAGCGGGATCCCAGGGCGCCGCCCCGATGCGCAACGGCAGATCGCAATTGCCAATGCCCTCGGCGCCGGCATTCGCCTCTCCAGTTTTGAACCCGTTGACATACCCGGTGAGTTTGCCGCCGCTTTTCCAGGTCATCGCCACATGCGTCCATTGGAAGGGTTCGATCCGGCCGCTCGAGAAGGCGTGCTTGACGCCATTCGTGTCCCAGACTTCCCCCGTAAGCTCGCTTTCGGCGCTGACGCCCAGGACATATCCATTTCCGTTGTTGTCGGCTTTTCCGATGATCCTGGCTTCCCCGACGGCATCCAGATAGATCCACGCCTCCACGGTCAGCTCGGAAGCGAGTTGCATATTGGGTTTGTCGGGAATTTCAATGTAGCTGTCTCCCTCGCCTCCCATGGCCATGACCGTCCGGATCGCGAAGGGATAAATGGATTCGGTGAAAAACATGGAGCCGGCGCCTAAATTGAGTACCTCGGTATTCGCCGCCGACATATCGGTGATGGATCTATCATCAAAATCATAATAAGCCACCAGACCCGCTTCGTCGCCGGAAAGAGGCGAGGAGAGAGAAGTGTTGATTTCTTCACGAGAACGGGCGACGTTCCAGATGCGGAGTTCATCTAAAACGACATCGGCATAGCCATCATTCGCCCAGTTGCTTTTCCCGATGTAGTTGAACTGCCGGTGGACATTCGACGGCGGCGACATGTTCCCGTCGGAGGCAGTTTCAATGCCGTTGATATAGATTCGAGCGGTGTTTTCCCGAAAGGTCGCGGCCACATGGGTCCAGGCGTTCAGGGGGATCGGCGTGGCTGATGTCGCGGAGCGCCCTTCGATATGGATGACAGGTTTTCCGCTGGTTCCGTTGGACAGGGCGAACACCACATTGTCGCGGTTCGCGCCGTTTCCGAAATCAATGAGGCGCTGCCAAGTTCGATGTTCACGGATGTAAACCCAACCCTCCACCGTAAAATCCCCGCCATCGAACCAGACCCCTTCGGGCGCCCGAATGTAGTCGTCCTTCCCGTCGAGGCTGATGGCGCCGCTCAAAAGGGTTGATGGCGTGAGGCTGACGATTCCATCCACCCAGGCGACCATGTCAACCAGCCTGCCGTCCCGGCCCGCCGCGGATCTATCCGCGAGGATCGATCCGCTGTCCTCGTTGAAATCATAATAGGCGGAAAGGCCGGTCTCGTCGCCAGTCAGCGGGGCGCCGAGAATATCCTTAATTTCCGACTGGGATAGCGCCATGTTCCAGATGCTCAATTCATCCATCTGGCCATTCCAGTTGCGTCCCCCGCCGCCCCATTGACCAATTCTCAGGCGCTGGGTTCCGTTATAAATCATATTGACGCCGGTGGCGCTATCCACCATTTCTCCGTTGAGATAGGCCCTGGATTCTGCGCCGTCGAAGGTGATGGCCAGATGCTGCCATTCATCGGCGCGCAGGGAAAAACGCACCCTTGCGTTTCCGGCGCTACCGCTCGCGGCCCCCGAGAAGAAATAGTACTGGTTCGTCGCGTTGCCGTCCTGCTGAATCACCCAGCTTCGGTCCCATTGGTGATTGTTGTCCAGAATGTCGGCCAATGCCCCTTGCGTTGCGCCTGGCTTCAGCCACATGGCGAGGGTGAACGCCTGATAATCGAACCAGTCTCCGAGGTCGGCGTGGTCATTGACGCCGTCAAAGACTATCGCCTTGCTCCCGACGGCGGCCTGCTCAATTCCGACGCGCGGCGCCCGGTCCGACGCCGTCCACGCTTCGGGCACCGTTATGCTGACAAGTTCTCCGTCTTTTCCCCCGGCTGTCCGATCCGTCAAAACAGTCCCGGATGTCTGATCGAAATCATAATACGCGGCCAGTCCCGATTCGTCTCCGGAAAGGGCTGTATTCATCGTTCTTCTGATATCCGCCTGGGAACGCGGTATCTTCCAAATTCGCAAATCATCCAGAAGCCCCAGAAAGCCTCGATCATTACCCCATGATATGTCACTTAAATAATACATGCTCTTCCCGTCGAAATGACCACTCGCCGTGTCTTCGGCCACTTTCAAACCATCACAGTAAATCTTCCGATTTCTAGATGCGCTGTCATACACCACGGCCCAGTGGTGCCAATTCGTATCTCCATATATTGGCGCCGTGTTAAGATCATTGGAATAAAATGCGAATGTGAACTTATTATTGTCGCGAAACCCGATATGAAGCTTTTTATTCCTTTTATCTTGATCTCCCATCCCGAAAACAATTCCCCACCTGTCTCCGAACGCTCTTTTCGCCCAGAATTCAATGGTGAATGAAGAATTCGTCAAATTGATCACATCTTGAAAAACGACCTTGCTTGCAGAGTCTTGAAAATTAAGCGCATGCCCATCTTCACGCGTCATTGGCGCCGGGACTTCCGATTCGGTCAATCGGAGCGTTCCGGTCATGTTTACCAGAGTTCCGTCCAGCTTGGCGGGAGATTTGTCGGCCAGCGTGCTTCCGGCAATCTGGTTAAAATCATAATAGACCGCCAGGCCTGGTTCATTTCCGGTCAATGGCCCTCCCATGCCCTTTTGTATTTCCGCCTGGGAACGGACACTGTTCCATATCCGGAATTCGTCCAACAAACCCTTGAATCTCGAAAGTCCAGGCCATTCCAAGCCAAGATACATCTGATTCGTTCCGATGAAATGATGATTGGCGGTTCTTTGGGCGACGGATATGCCATCACGGTAGATAATCTGCTGTTTTTTATCGCTGTCATACACGCATGCCCAATGATGCCAATCCGTGTCAGCGTATGCCGCCGTATTTAAATCATCTCCCCCGAAACCCATGGTAAAGACATTCGAGCTTCGAAAACCGAAGTGCAGCATCTGGTTTGTTGTAGCGGCGTCACCCATTCTGAACATGAGGTCCCACCTGTCGATACTTGCTCTTTTTGCCCAGAATTCCACGGTAAAAGATGAGTTTGCCAGATCCACTCCGGTTCCACAATCCACATAATCATCAACACCGTCGAAATTCAATGCATTGCCGCCTTGCACGACTGCCGGAACCATGGAATTCCTGACGGCGGCGCTGGGAACCATATTGGTCATCACCGCGTCATTCTGGTTGGCGGCCCGGTCCTTCACGGCGGCCCGATCGGTTGCGAACTGCTCCCGAACGGGAAAATAGGCGGCCAGCCCCGCTTCCTCTCCGTTCAGATCCGCATCCAGGGTCGCCTGGATGTCGGCTTCGGACCGGGCGATGTTCCATATGCGAATCTCATCCAACCGCCCCTTGAAATGGTCGTCGTCCACCAGGCCCAGGGCGTACCGGCTCAACAGTCGAACCGTCTCCGGAGCGTCTTCCGTTTTCACCAGCGTCCCATTTCTATAGAACTTGAACTCGGCGCCGTTTTTCACCCAGGCAGCGTGGGTCCAGCGGTTGCCCGAGAAAAAATTGTTCACGTCTCCGGCGAGCAATATCCCGGCGGCGTCATAAGCCTCCCAATGCAATACGCCGGAGGATGTCACGAAAAGGGACGGGCTTCTGATGCCGTTCTCATCCTGCCAGCCCGCAAGCGCATAGGTTTCATCATCCATTAGCTCCGGATTGACCCAGAATTCGATGGTGAAGTTTTGTCCATCCGAAAACGGGCTGTCCATGAGCGCGTGATTATCCGCGCCGTTGAAGGTGAGGCAGGTGCGCGAAAGCACGGGCTGCGTGTTCTGCTCCCCGTTTTCGGGCTCCGATTTCGCCGGCTCGACAGGGATGCGGCTGTCGTTCTCAAAGCTGCCGCCGATATTGTCGAACCGCCAGTAGCCGATCAGACCGATTTCATTGCCGATCAGCCGCCTATCTTTATCTTGCAGCATTTCTGGAGTGCGCGCCGTCTCCCACAGGCGCACCTCATCGATTTGGCCGTCAAAGCCAAAGGCGTCGTCCCATCCCTCTCCGGTGGATCCGATGCGCAATGATCCCGATCCCTTGTAGGGATAATCGGTCTCGTCTTCCGCCACCTTTTTGCCATCCCGGTATATCACCCGTCGGTACTTTACGGGCGACTCTTTCTGGCACCTGTTTGCGTAAAAATATGGATCCCACTCCCAAACGCCGTTCTTATTATTAAATTTCCCGGTGAAATTCCTGGTGTAATAGGTGGGATCATTCCATTGGCACCCGTCGGTTGAATTGGCGACACACTGGATGCATTCGCCTTCCTCTCCGTACGTTATAGCCTCATAAACGCAGGCCCAGTGATGCCAGTCGGTGTCTTCATATGCTTCCGAGGTTATAAGATCATTACCGATAAAGCTGAACATGAAGTTATTGTCACTGTTGAAACCGATCAACAAGCCCTTGTCGAGTTCCTTGATCCCCTGGCCGATGGCGGCATGCACCAGATCCGTTGTCGCTCGCTTGGCCCAGAACTCTATGGTGAAAGCGCCCCGGCTCAACAAATATTCACCGGCGTCCGCGTAACCGGCGCCGCCGTTGAGCATCAGCGAGATTTCCCTGGGATCCGTGTCATCAATGGCATCCCCCCGGTTGAAAATCAGCACGCTTTTTCCGGGCTGATCCGCGGTGAATTCATTGCCCTTTGCCTCGGCCCCCGCCTCGGTGTGCTTGAGAGCGCTAAACGCCATCAGATCCTCCGAAGACGGATCCAGGTCCACCGGCGGCGTGTCGGCCACGTGGATGTAATGCGGCGCGTCGGGCCAACGGGTATTTATCCGAGCGATCAGCTTTGAGCCGGGACATTCGCCCGCCATTTCCCATTCCACTTCAAACGTCTGATTCGGCTTGACTGGAAAGAGCTTTTTTTCGGAAGCGCTCCAGTAGAACATATCCGCTTCGGCTGTCTGATTGCTCGCATCCGCTATATACAGGGGCTTTTTCGATAATTCCGCCCGCTCCTGAACCGAAATCGGCACGGATGAAAAGGATACCGGATTGCCGATAACGACGGTTTCCTCATAAATAGGGTTCGCATAAACCCAGGTGACGCCGACGGGAGAATCGAGGCTTTCGACAATTTTTTCGGTGGAGCGTGTCTCCTTATAGGGTTCGAGCCCGAAATGGTCGCGGTATCCCAAAAGCTGCATGCAGTCATCCGGTTCAGTGGTCAGGCGCAATTTGGTGCCGACATCGTGCCAGAACTTTCCAGCCCCGGATTCAGCGAAAACCCAAGTAGCCCCGTCGTCATGGGATGCTTCGAGCGACGCCTTCTCTTCGAGCGTTGCCGGCATGGTTGAAACGGTCACGGCCAATTGTTTTTTCCATTTGTAGGTGATGGACACGGAACCCGCCATGGGGAATGTGGGGATGCTTTGATTGGAATTTATCTCCTCGAACTCATAGTCATCTTTAAAAACCTTGATATCCCTTATCCAGCAGTTGCTGGCATTAAAGTTTTTCAATTTCCCATCCCGTCCAAATCCGGAACTATCGGCAACCTTATCATTGCCGTCGTTCAATTTCCAGTCCCCAATGGTCTGGCCGTCCCCCTTAATGATTATATTCCTCATCTGCCCTTTAAAAAATGAATTACCGATTCCCTTGCCGATATAAAATGTCCCTGAACCAGTGTAATATCTGTTATCGCATTGGTAGGTAGTCTCGCAAACTTCCTTCACAAACGGCACATCAAAGCAGAAATCACGGGAATGCTTATCCAGCAGACAATTACGGCTGCAATTATCACCTGACCAATTGTTCCCGTCGGCACAGAATAATTCATTTATTTCATTCCATCCTCCAGATAAATTCGTGAATTTGCATTGTTCTGCGCACGTTCGATTATTATCGAGCTTAAGGCGGCATAAATCCTCCGACGAGCAGTTCGGCATTATGTCGCCGGTATCTCCCGTACTTATCAACTCATTGTCCCTGTAAATTCGTATACTTAAACCAACGCCGGAGGTATCCCCATATCTCGATTCTTTCCGGACATATTCAATCTTCCAGTCGTGCCAGCCCTTATCGGTTGCAGTAGAGGTACGAGCCCATAATTCCCACCCGGGCAGATGGACTCTGGGGGTATCTTCCCCATCCCAGTAGCCGAATTCGATTCCTTTCCCCCCTTCGGCAATCCCTTGGCCAAACAGGCATTCATCCCGGCCAAATTCATCCCGCTTGGCCGAAAATTCCATGGAGAATTGTCTCATTTTGCTCAAGTTGATCTTTTCGACGGAAATAAAAGCGCCTTCGCCGTCGAACTGGATGCCTTTAGCATCGCCATCAGTGTTCTTCTTTGTTTGTGAATAGCCTGTTGCGATA
>JADFCT010000013.1 GCA_017161665.1 Candidatus Sumerlaeota bacterium | reverse complement strand
GACTGGGATGAGGACGGCAAACCGAACGACTGCGAATCGTCCACACCGAGCGTCGTCAACGTCCCCGGCAGCATCGCCACGCACATCTGGTTGCCGGATTCGGACGGCGACGGCCTCCTGGACGGCGAAGAAGCCGCCGGCGCCTGTATCGTTACGGTAATCCCCATCGCGCCGACACATCCACGTCAGCGCGATACGGATGGGGACGGATTCACCGACGGGATGGAGGCGCTGATTCTCAACACCGACCCGCGCGATCCCAACAGTCCCGATCCCACCGATCCGGACTTCCAGGATATGGACGGCGACGGCATCCCCGAATTGTATGATCTGGACGATCGCGATTCGGACTACGACGGGGACCGATTCCTGGATGGCTATGAAGTCGTGCAGGGCTATGACTATACAGACAGCGCTGATCGTCCCCCTCTGGGAGACGTCAACAACGACGGTCTGGCCAACAATATCGACGCCATCATGATCTTTAACTACGCGATGGGAAATATCACCACTTTGCCGAAGTACGCGAATGCGGATCCCCATATCAACGGCTGGATCAACACCGTGGATGCCATTGTCCTGTATAACTGGTCATTAGGCAATATCCCGCTCTTGCCGATCTGGGGACAGTGAGGCGCGCCTTCCAGGGGCTTGAAGTCGGAAGGCCCAAAGTTGCCTGGATTAGGGCTGCGGGAAACAAATAATTCCCCTTCTTAGACTGGAGGAATTGTGGCGGTGTTTAATGTGCCGCCCTTCTTCTTCTTGACATATGTCACCCTACTTCAAAGGCTACAATATATTGTAGGGTGACCTATGTCATGAAGGCAAATGTTGACATCATGGTCCTCTTCCAAGTTGACAAATGTCATCATTTACAGGGCTTGATTTGTTTATTTGCCGTAGACCCAGGGCCTTGCCCTGGGCTGTTATGGGCGCCCCTCCGGGGCTGAAAACAGGCCCCCATAAGGGGATTTATTTATTTCCGAGAGCCTTATCGTTTGGGGGACGCATCTCGGGCAGACAAAATCAGGTATAATCACCCCTCCCCCTGTGGTTGCGCTGTTCTCAGCGGGGCGACCAGAGGGGGGGGACCATTTCTTGGTTGAGGCGTTCCCATTCGGCGATCAGCTGGTTCAGGACTTGGGGGTGTTTGTCGGCCAGGTTCGTTGTCTCGCCGAGGTCATGGGCGAGGTTGTAGAGTTCAAAACGCATTGATTCCTGCTGGGTCTTTTGTTCGCCCACGATTTTCCAGTCGCCTTTGCGGAGGGCGCCGCGCGCCCCCATGCGCCAGTAAAGGCTGGCATGAGGCGGCGTGTTCCGGTCTTCGGCAAGGTAGGGCGTCAGGTCCACCCCGTCCATCACGCGATCGGCTGGCAGGGGCGTTTCGGCGGCCGCGGCGGCGGTGGCGAAAATGTCTGTTGAGAGAATGGGCGGGTCATAGACCCGTCCGCCGGGCAGACGGCTTTTCCATTGCATCACAAAGGGGACGCGCACACCGCCCTCATACAGACTGCCTTTGCCGCCGCGCAGGGGGGCGTTGCTCGACGTCAATTCCGCTGTGGGCCCGCCGTTGTCGCTCAGAAAAACGATCAAGGTGTTGTCTTCCAGGTTCAACCGCCGAAGCGTTTCCAACACGGCGCCCACGCTGTCATCCAGATTCGACATCATGGCCGCGAAGACACGGCGGTGTTTATCGGCGATGTGCTCGAATCGTTTCATATACGGATCGGCCCCCTGCATGGGGCTGTGAACGGCATTATAGGCCAGATAGAGAAAGAACGGCTCGTTCGGGTGTCGTTCAATGAAGGCAATGGACTCACGGGTCAGGGCATCGGTGAGGTAGGCTTTTTCCTGGATGGGCTGGCGCCCACGCAGAATGGGATTATCCCGGTCATAGGGCGGTTCATCCCGATTGTTGAGGTTATAGTAGATCGTTTTCCCATCGACTTCATAGGGGCCGGCCCCGTCGGGCAGGGCTTTTTTCCGCAAGAAAGAGGTGACGGCGTCATAGGGGGGCGGGGCATAGAAATGCCCCTCGTGGAGAAAGCCATAAAATTCGTCGAACCCGTGATCCAGCGGATGGAATCCGTCCGCTCCGCCCAGATGCCATTTCCCGACGAGGCCCGTGGCATATCCCACCGCGCGCAGATGACGGGCCAACGTGATTTCGCTGCGCGGCAGGCCGGCGGTGGGCGCCAGGTTATGCGGACCCGTTGGATTCAATTCGTGACCGAACCGTGTCTGAGCGCGACCGGTCAGAAGGCCCGCCCGGGAAGGGCTGCAATAGGAGGCGGTGACATAGCCATTGGTGAACCGGACGCCATGGCGCGCCAGGGAGTCGATATGTGGCGTGGGCACATCCGTAGCGCGGCCCTGAAAACCGAACTCGCCATAGCCGACATCATCCACACAGATGAGCAGAATGTTGGGGCGATTTCGGAGCGTTTCCCCTGTGGAGCGCGTGGCGCCCCGGGCGGCTTTCCAGAGGGCTCCGGCGCCCACAGCCGAAAGGCCCGCGCTCAGGCCACACAGGGCCCGCCCAAATTCCCGACGATTCATTTCCGCCTCCCTCGATGTCTCTCTCTGGTCAGCGTGCCCGAACGGCTCTAGGGTGTTCGCTTTCCGAAGCAAAAGAGGTGTTCGAATCCGCGCACGAAGACCTGCCCCTCACTGATGGCCGGCGAAGCATAACAGGATTCTCCCAGCTCGGTCTGGAACACGCGCTCAAACTGGGCGCCTGGCTTGATGATGTTTACCTGGCCATCATCATTGATCAAGGCGACCCGTCCATTGATCAGCACCGGCGAGGCGTGATGGCGCCCCAGTTTTTCGGTCCAGTACACATCGCCGGTCGCCGCGTCAAAACAGTAAACCACACCCGATCGATTCATGGTGATCAGATATTTATCCACCGCCATCATGGAGGGGACATAGGGGGCGCCTTTCGTGTCAGACCAGACGACATGCGTCTGGGTGACGTTCCCCCTTCCATCGGGCCGGATGGCGTAGATAATGGTCTTGGGCCAGCTGCTGCTGACATAAATCAGTCCCGTCTTTTCGCTATAAACCGGCGTGGCGACGAATTCCTGGGAGGGGCCTTCCACCTCCCACAATTCCTGTCCCGTCTCGGGATCGAAACTGACCACGCGCCGATCGCCGCACTGAATCATTTGAACGCGGCCAGCCAGTTCGCGAATGAACGGCGCGCTGTAACTGATGCCCATGTTGGGACGATCCTTTCGCCAGACCGTTTCGCCGGTTTCACAATTCAGCGCGACCAGGAACGAATCGCCCTTGCTGTCGCCGTCGATGAACACCTTGCCGTTATACAGGACCGGTTCGTTGCTGAATCCCCATTCCCCTTTATGCGTTCCCGGTTGGATCTTCCAGATTGGCTCCCCTGTGACAAAATCATGAGCCGCCACAAAGATGTCATCGCCCACGCGAAAGACCACATAGACCCGTTTCCCGTCCGTTGCGGGGGTTGCGGACGCATAACTGTTTTCGCGATGGAGTTTTTGAAGAGGGCCTGTGACCACGGTCTGGCGCCAGACGATTGCGCCGGTGTTTCGGTCCAGACAAAGCAACACGCGTTCTTTGGTTTCTTCCATGGCGGTGACCGTGAAAAGTCGTTCGCCCCATACCGTGGGAGAGGCATGGCCTCTGCCTGGCAACGCGACTTTCCAGACGGCCTTTTCGGGAGTCCATTGGATTGGAACATTGGCCTCCAGGCTCGTTCCGTCCCCACGAGGGCCTCTCCAGCCGGGCCAGTTTTCGCTCGGGGCCGATGCAATCGTAATCGTCAGCAGGCCGGACAGGATGGCGAAAAGTCTATCGCGTCGCTTCATGTTTGTGTTCTCCGTCTCTACAAATGGCAGGATGTCCGGGCTGTTCAATGCCGCCCATGTCTGCGTGGAGTAATTACGGTTGTCTTGGGGGGCCCTGTCAAGAGAGGAAGCCTGCCAAAGAAGGGCGGAAGTCGGCGATTCGGTGAGGGTGCTGCGGTCTGACAGGCGAATTGAGTGTGGCCGACAAGAAAAGAGGCTTGCAGCGAACCCACGCGATCGTCTATCAAAACCTCACCGGCCATGTAAGGGACGGTTGCGCAAAAACGTTCTCGTCTCCAGCGTTTTTGCAGAGTGGGGGAGTGTGGTGGAACTGGCAGACACGCCAGCCTTAGGAGCTGGTGACCGGAAGGTCTTGAGGGTTCGAGTCCCTCCGCTCCCACCATTGAATATGGCTGAAGCCCGCTCAGTCGTATTTCATTATCCTGTTCAGGCTCGCGGGAATCAATACCGATCAATGGCCCTCCCATTGCCCACAGGCCAACGATCTCTGTGCTCCTTTTTTTAGCCTGCCCATTTTCCATTTTCCATGTAACCTTTCGAACCATCGTGTGTATAAGATTTATAGGACTTTGTTTCATGATGGGAAGGGATATTTGTTTTAATTCTTGCTTGAATCCTACTGACGCCATGCGAAGGGTTACCCATGTTCATAAAAACGGACACACCAAATGATGAAAATGACGACGAGGCGTGGCGCGGTGATATCATTTTAACGCTAAGGCGCGAAGACGCACCGAACCGTGAGGCCCGGCGCCGCAGTCCAGACAGGCCCGTGTCCCAGGGGACAAACAGCCGCCAAGCCCCGGTAGGGGCAGCACATAATAGCCCAGGGCAAGGCCCTGGGTCACAATGGACGGCGCCGACGACCGTCCATCAGCGAATTCAAATGTAAAAAGAGGATGCCATGAAAAATGCGAAGACGAAGATGGCAGTAGGCGTTCTGGCTGTCGGTTTGATTCTCATGGGGACATGTTGGCTCATGCCGTCCGACAACTCTCCCGCCAGCTCAAAAGACTCCTCAAAAAGTCCTGTGGCTAAATCCAATGCTTCGGCCTCTTCGTCCGCCAGTTCGCAAGAATCCAATAGAGGGGTGGGGGAGCGAACGCCGGAACTCCCCAGCATCCCTGCGGATCCGCGGCTTGCGACACTGATGGGAAAAGTCCGCAGCATACTCGATGGCGCGCCAGTTGCCGAGGCGGCTGTCTTGATCGAAACGACCAATGACACGGTCCTTTCAGACGAGCAGGGCGAATATGGGCGACAGGGCCTGGCGCCGGGCGTGGTCCGCGTCAGCGTCCGGGCCACGGGCTATGTGCCTTTGCCGGATCGGCTGATTTCGCTCCATTCCGGTCCCCGGAAAACCGTCGCTGATTTTGAGTTGACGCCGGCGGCCTTGATCGAAGGACGGGTTGAAACAATTGATGGCAAGGGAATACCCGATGCCGAAATATGGCTGCTGCGTGTGAGTCTGGGTGTCCCGGAGATTTACCAGAAACCCGTTGTCAACAGCATCATGCGGATGATTGATAACGAGGACTCCGGGATTTCAAAAATGGCCCGGCAGGTTCTGGATGAGCGGGAGGATGTGCCGGATCAAACCCGGAGCGATGACGATGGGCGCTTTGCCTTTGATTGGGCGCCGGTGGGGGAAGCCTTTATTATTCAGGCCATGCATCCCGGATACGCCATGGGGGCCAGCGCGTCACTCGTTATGAGCGCTGGCGAGCGCAAAGAAGTGCTCATCGTTCTCAAGCAAGGAGCCAGCATCAGTGGAACGGTCAAGGATACCCAAGGGAAACCCGTGCCGGGCGCCCGGGCGGTTGCCATCGACGCCATTGCTGTGCCCAGCGGCAACCTGGCGTCTATTGCCAAAGTCGCTTCGCTTTTTGTGGCTCGCCAGGTCAAGGATGCCGTCAAGACCGACAGTCAGGGCGGCTATTCTATTCGAGGATTGTCGGCGGGACGCTATCGGGTGGTCGCGGAAGCGGAAGGCATGTTGTCCGACATCAGTTCCGATGTGCAATTGGCGGCGAATGAAACGATCACGGGGGTTGATTTGACATTATCGCCCGGAGCGACCATCAGTGGTCGGGTGGCGAATGCCCGAAACGCTTCCCTCTCCAAGGCGTATGTCATTGCCCTTTCTTCCAATATCCAGCAGCCCGAATATGACTACGCCCAAACGGATTCTTCCGGCCGCTATCGTTTGACGCGTTTGCGTGAAGGCATTGGGCATTATGTCGTGGCTTGGGCGGAAGGCTATGGGTGGCAATCGTTTCATAACATCGCGCCAACTCGCGACGGCGTGGACTTCAAACTGGAACTTGATGCGATGATTCGCGGCCAGGTGATCAACGCGGTCACCCGCAAACCGGTTACCCGTTTCGGGATTCGTCCCCTTCCCAGCAATATTTCCATTGAGATGTACTTGTTGATCCTTGGCAAATTGATGCAGGAGGGAATTCGACCATTCATACCATTCCAGGATTCGGAGGGCCTGTTCGAGTTGGATTATTTGTCGGCGGGCGACTATCGGTTAACCTTTTCGGCCGATGGGTATTTGGACAAGGAAGTCACGGTCACGGATTTGATGCCGGATGAAGTGTTCGCGGATGTAGTGATCGAAATGGATCCCGGAACAGGCGTGACCGGTGTCGTGCTTGAGGCGGACGGCGAAGGAAAACCCATCGCCAATGCGCGCGTAACGGAAGGACCCTCCCGCAATCAATGGGAACAGCAACTGATGCCACAGCCCCAAAACGAGGCGTACACCGATGAGCAGGGGCGTTTTTTCATGATCGGGTTGCCCAGTAACAAACCCACCACCCTTTTTGCCGCCGCGAAAGGGTACGTTGAAGGAAAGACCCTCCTGACGCCGCCGCTGGCGGAAGACTTTGAAGCCGTTATTCGCCTGTCGCGGAGCGCCAAAATCATCGGACAGGTCGTGTCGTCTCTCGATAGCGCCCCCATCGAAGGGGCCAGTATTTTTGAGGGGCAGGGAGGGATCCTGGCCGGGTCCATCCGCCCCCGGGGGATGTTGTCCCAGATGGAAAATGCCGTTCAATCCAATGAGGAGGGCTTCTTCGAATTGGATGGCATTGCCGCCGGCTCCCATCGTCTGACGGTGCGCCATCCCGATTATCCGGAGAAAACAACCGAGTACTTCAGCGTTACGACGGGCGAGCCGACCGATATCGGACGGATTGAATTGGGCGCTTCCGGCAGTATCTGGGGTGGAGTTGTGGGGCCGAATGATGAACCGATCGTCGGCGCAAGTCTGTTGCTGACGGTGGGCAGCTCCAATTTCGCCACCTCCACAGACGGGCAGGGACAGTTTTCTTTCGAGAACGTGGAAGCCGGTGTGCATCAACTGACGATGACCGAATCGGTGGACATTGGCCGTGGCGGTTTTCAAAAAAAAGGCGCGAAACAGGTTCAGGAAGTCACGGTCGAGGCCGGGCAAACGGTTGAGGTCGTCTTTGCCATCCTGCCTGGCTCCCGACTCCATGGCCAGGTATTGGTGGGGACGCAGCCGGCCACCGGACAGTATCGGGTCAATGCCACGGCGATGGAGGCTGAAGAGGGGATTATCCAGGAGTACGAAGGCGAAACCGACGCGTCCGCTTCATACGAAATCAGCGATATCCCGCCCGGTGTTTATAATGTGATCCTCCGACCGTCCGGCACGAACCGGCTGCAAGGGATCAAAACTGAAACAGTCCAGATCTTTGAACCCGATGTGCTGCACAATATTAAATTGCCCGAATCCGGCGTGTCGGGAATCGTCGTCAACAGTGAAGGCGCCGGCGTCGGTGGCGCCGTGATCGAATTGTTTGGATTGGATCTGCCCGGCGTCCCACGCGTTCCGCGAACGCGAAGCGACAACTCGGGACAATTTTCCTTTTCTTCGATCCCTGCCGGCCAGTACAGCCTCGTGGCGCGCCATTCCGACCATGGCTACTCGTCCGTTGACATTCAGATCGACGAAGGTCAGGTGAAAACAGATGCCCGGATTCAACTCGAGAGTTCCTTTACCCTTGAAGGACGTTCCCTGTTTGCCCATCTCAATCCCCCGGGAGCGGCCCGCCCCCTGTTCGTGCGCTTAATAGATGAATCAGGCAAGGTGGCGTTCAATGATCGGGTTTCGGTCGAGGATGACGGCAAATTCCAAATTTCGTCGCTCGTGCCGGGCCAATATCAACTGGAGGCTTTCACGTTTACCTTTGCCTTGAATCAGCTCAAACTGGAAGCGGCGCCGCTGTGGATTCCCTCGATCGAAGTCAACGGCCAGTCTCAGGATCTGCTCTTTCGCCCTGGCGTTCCCATCCGGATGCGAATTGTGTCTCAAGGAAATCCGGTCGGTTTTGCCCAAGTATTCCTGTTGCGTCCAAACGGGGAGCCAGTCATCTTTCCCGGCAAAGATGGAATGCAATCGAATCCCGAAGGTTTGTGTCGTCTCGAACACGTCGCCCTGGAGCCACATCGTGTCGCCGTTCACAAAGAAGGTTACCTTTCAAAGATTTTCGATTTGACCCCAACGCCTGCGATGACTGACGAGATCCTGGTCGAGTTGGAGCCGCTGATGCCGGAAAATTAGGCTTGTGGAAATAAATAAGGCTCTCGGAAAAAAACAATACCCTTTGTTTCTCTCGTGGGCGCATGGCCCAACGGCTTTTGTATGGGTCCGGCGCCTGATATGGCTTCCGTAAGCCCCGGCAGGGGCGTCTGATACGAGCCCGGGGGGGAGCGCGACCAATGCTTAAAAGCGAGAGGGGGGGGAACATTCCCCCCCCTCTCCCGCGTTCATCCTGAGTGTGACTCTGCTGTCTCGGGCTATTCCATGAACTCGATCAGTTTTGCCCGGCGGCTGGGGTGACGCAGTTTCGTCAGCGCCTTGGTTTCGATCTGACGGACACGCTCACGTGTGACGTTGAAGATGGTTCCGACTTCTTCCAGCGTTCTGGGGAAGTCATTGCCACCGATGCCGAACCGCAGACGCAGGACTTTTTCTTCGCGATCCGTCAGCGTGGTCAACACGCCATTGATCTGTTCCTGCATGAGCGTATAGGCCGTCGCCGTGACGGGGGATTCGGCGTCCTGATCCTCAATGAAGTCGCCGAAGTGTGAATCGCCGTCTTCGCCGATGGGTGTTTCGAGCGAGATCGGCTGTTGGGCGATCTTGAAAACGCGCCGTACCTTATCGACCGGCATCTCCATTTTTTCCGCAATCTCTTCCGGGGTCGGTTCCCGCCCAAGTTCCTGAACCAGGAAACGCGAAACGCGCGACAACTTGTTGATCGTCTCGATCATGTGAACCGGGATACGGATCGTGCGGGCCTGATCGGCAATGGCGCGCGTCACGGCCTGACGAATCCACCACGTCGCGTAAGTGGAAAATTTGTAGCCACGCTGGTATTCGAATTTGTCAACAGCGCGCATGAGGCCGATATTGCCTTCCTGGATCAAATCCAGGAATTGAAGGCCGCGGTTGGTGTATTTTTTGGCAATGGAGACGACCAGACGCAGGTTGGCCTCGACGACCTTCATCTTCGCGTCCTGCGCCTCTCGTTCGCCGGAGTCGATCATCTTGACGATTTCGACCATTTCATCATAGGTGTTGCCCGCTTCTTTTTCCAGGCGCTTGCACATGCGCTGGGCGTTGCGGATCACCTTATCCATCTTGATGAACTCATCCAGCGTGTAACCGTGTTTTTTCTTCAACCGGCGGGCTTCAACCGAGTTTTTCTTCGTGCGCTTGACCACACGTCGAATATCCTCTTCCGACAGCATGGTCCGCAAAATGATGTTCTGAATCTCGCGATTGGCTTCTTCAATTTTGCGATAAATCGTTCGAATCTTGTCGGCGATCTGTTCAATGATGCTGAAGTTCAGATCGATCTTGAGCAGCATCTTGTAAATTTTTTCACGCCGGACGGTGATGTCTTTTTCCAGTTCTTCCCGCTCGTCGTTTTCGATGCTTGGATCGTCCACGGCGTCACAGGCCGCCTGGATCTCGTCATAGTTGTCCAGAATGACATTCAACTTGTCCAGGATCTTTCCGGCGATCCGGGTTCGCTCATCCACATCCGACTCGTCAATGTTGGCGCGCAGAATGTCGTTCAAATTGAAATTGCCGGACTCCAGGCGCGTATAAATCCGCCGCAGCTCATGAGCCGTCGCCGACGCGCGGGCGATCGCTTCCGTGATCTGGTGGCGTCCCCGCTCGATCCGCTTGGCCAGCGCGACTTCTTCTTCGCGAGTGAGCAACGGCACCTTTCCCATTTCCATCAGATACAGACGGACGGGATCGTCAATCTTTCCGGCCCCTTCGGCCGGCGCGTGCAGATTCTCGCGCAACGCCTCAATCTGGGCCTTCGCATCCAGATGATCAAACTGATCCTCTCCGGACGCGTCGTCAGAAAAATCGAAATCGCCGTCACTTTTCTTCGAGCGTGACGCAGGCGACTTGGGCCGGCCCACGGATGCCGCGCTATGAACCGATGTCAGGTCCTCTTCACTCTTGACGATGCTGATCTGATGTTTTTCCAACTCATCCAGCAGCGTCTCCATATCGGTTTCCGAAGCATCCTCGGGCAACGCCCGCCCGATGTCCTCATACGTGACATGTCCCTGTCGTTTGCCGGTGTCAACCAATTCAGAATAAATCGTCAACACACCATCAGTTTCTTCCACCACAGTATTCGCCTTTCATTGTTGAAAGCGGTTGGTTGCCACACCGCTATCGCAATGGTTTACGCCCCGCTGGATTTTCCGATCGCCGTCCCGTGGTTCATGCGCTCTCAAGCGCCGATTCGCTGTCAAGGAATCGAATGCGAGTCCGGATCAAAAAGCCGATGGAGACGCCTGCCTTCTATCTTAGTCGGTAATGCAATACAATCCCTTACCCAACAAAATTTGTCAGGAAGGGAACGAATTCAGAGATATTGCAGAAAAAGAACCAGAAACTCTCCTCTCCAAGAAAATTTCAGGACCAGTCTAGTCTTCCTCTGGCCGGCGAGTCAAGGCCCAATCCCATAAAAAATCCAAAATTCACGACGTCCCTATATCTTAATCCGGTTGCGCTTGTCCAGCGCCGATTAGCGTGTGTCGATTTTTTTCACAGTTCAATTGGCGTCTTCTTTTCATGGAAACGAACCAACGCCCTCGGTCAAGATTTTGAGTCGCCGACGGGCAGGCCGTCGGCGCCGTCACGCTTTTTGCGCGCTGCGCGGCAAAAATCGCGCCGGCGCCTCAGTGGCCTGTTCCCTAACCCAGGGCTCCGCTCCCTATCGGTCGCTCCACCCTGGGCTTGTATATGCCGCCACCTTCGGGGCTTGGCGGCTGTTTGGCTCCTGGGAGGCAGGCCTGATAAGACAGCGGCGCCGCGCACTGGGGCGCTTTGCGTCTTCGCGCCTTTGCGCCTTGGCGTTTAGAAGGAATCCATCGCAAAGAGATCCGACGTCATTTTCATCATTTGTTGTGAGCGCCGGAGGCCGCTCATGGCCAACTCTTTCCAGGACAGGATGGGCTGGATTGTTTTCTCCGCTTTTTGGATAAAAATACTTGACACGTGTAAAGAATCCATTTACCCATACAAGTGTATTGTCAAGGGGGCGCATGAACAGCGTCACCCAATATCCCAAAACAGGAGAATGAAATCATGAAACGACATCGTTGGAGCGCCTGCTGTCTGGCGCTCTTTTGCGCCGTTGGGATCGGCGTTTCGGGACAGACCCCGTCCGAAAACAAACTGGTGATCCATGCCGATCGCGAAGTGGCGCGCATTGCGCCGGAGATTTACGGTCACTTTGCCGAGCATCTGGGGCGCTGCATCTATGATGGGTTTTTCGTGGGCGAAGATTCGTCAATCCCCAATCTGGACGGCGTCCGCGAAGACGTTATCCAGGCCCTGCTCAAAATCAAAATTCCTGTTCTGCGCTGGCCAGGCGGTTGCTTTGCCGATGAATACCATTGGCGCGAGGGGATTGGCCCCAAGGACCAGCGGCCCCCCATGCTCAACACCCATTGGGGGATGGTGACCGAAGATAATTCTTTCGGAACCCATGAGTTTCTGAACCTCTGTGAATTGCTCGGCGCCGAAGCGTATGTGGCCGGCAATGTCGGCTCCGGCACGGTCGAGGAGATGCAGGACTGGGTGGAATACATGACCTTTGCCGGTGATTCGGAGATGGGGTTGTTGCGCAAGGCCAATGGGCGCGAAAAACCCTGGCGCGTGAAATACTTCGGCGTGGGCAACGAAAACTGGGGCTGTGGCGGCAACATGACGGCCGCCTACTATGCGGATCTCTATAAGCGTTTCCAGACCTATGTGCGCAGCTATTCCGGCAATCGCATCGTCAAAGTCGCCTGTGGGCCGGGGGGCGACGATGCGGACTGGATGGAGACGGTGATGAAAGAAGCCGGCTCGCGGATGGACGCCGTCAGTATGCACTATTATGTCATGACCGGCTCATGGGGCCGAAAAGGCCACGCCACGGAATTCGATGAAGGCGACTGGTTCGAGCTCATGAAGCGCACGCGGGGCGTTCATGATCTGATCGAAAAATATTCGGCCATCATGGATCGTTATGACCGCCGCAAGCGGGTGGGGCTCTATGTCGATGAATGGGGAACCTGGTGGGATCCCGCCGAGGGCAGTCAGTCGGGTTTTCTTGTCCAGCAAAACACCTTGCGCGACGCTGTTTCGGCCGGGATTTTTCTGAACGCTTTCAATCAGCACAGTGACCGCGTGCGCATGGCCAACATCGCCCAGACCATCAACGTGCTCCAGGCCATGATTATGACCGAAGGTGAGAAGATGATCGTGACGCCCACCTATCATGTCTTTGATCTCTATCAGATCCATCAGGGCGCTCGGAAACTGGACACGGAACTGACCAGCGCCCTTTACAAGATGGGCGACGCGGAACTCCCCGCGCTGGATGTGTCGGTCTCCAAAGGCGCCGAGGGACAGATTTACCTCACCATCTGTAACCTCGATCCGCAGAACGACCAGACCCTGTCTTGTGAATTCAAAAACTTTGAACCCAAAGAAGTGTCAGGGCGTGTGCTGACCGCGTCGGCCATGAATGCGCATAATACCTTCGACCAGCCCGAATCTGTGACCCCAAAGCCATTGACGGGCGGGCAGATCAATGGGAGCATTGTCACCCTACAGGCGCCGTCCAAATCCGTGATGGCGATTACGATTCGATAGTCTGTTGATCTCTGACACACGGAAAGGTCCTTCCTCATGAAAAACGGTCTTGAACGATCGGTGACGATTCAAAGCGTGCTTGGACTCATCGTTTTTTTGTCCTTGGCGACGGGAAGCCCGGCGCGCGATCTCTGTCGGATCGATGTGATCGATGCCGACAGTGGCTGGCCGGTTCCATTGGTGGAACTGCGAACGGTCCATAATGTGCGTTTCATTTCAGACAACGCCGGCGTCGTTGCTTTCGATCTGCCCGAACTCTTTGGCGCCGAAACATGGTTTTTTGTTGAGGGCCATGGGTATGAGGTTCCCAAGGATGGCTTCGGTATGCGAGGCGTTCGGCTCACGCCACGACCGGGCGAACGGTTGACCGTGAAGGTGCGTCGACTGCTGCCGGCCAAACGGCTGGGGCGCGTTTCCGGGGCCGGACTTTTCGGTGAGAGTCAAAAACTCGGATTGCATGACGATTGGACGGAACAGGGTATTCTCGGATGTGACAGTGTCCAGAACGCGGTCCATAACGGGAAACTCTTTTGGTCCTGGGGGGATACGGCGCTCGCGAAGTATCCCCTCGGCATTTTTAACATGATCGGCGCAACCACCGAATTACAGCCCCTCGAATCCTTCGAGCCGCCCGTGCGTCTGCGGTATAACTATTTCACGGATTCGGAAAAACGGGTGCGCGAAATTGCCCGGATGCCGGGAGAGGGGCCGACCTGGCTCAGCGGTTTCGTCAGTTTGCCGGACAAGGACGGCCAGCAACATCTGGTCGCCCATTACATCAAAGTCAAGGGCATGTTGACAGCCTATGAAAGTGGATTATGCGTTTGGGATGAGACGGAATCCCAATTCAAACAACACCGCGTTTTGTGGAAGCAAACGGATGACAATATGAATCCGCCAACGGCCCCGGATGGGCATCCCGTTTTCTGGACGGACGCCGCCGGTGAGCGCTGGGTGTTGTTCGGCGATCCCTTCCCCTGGCTCAAATGTCGCCCCACCTTTGAAGCGTGGGAGTCGCCCGAGTCCTGGGAACGAATCGAATCGCAAAAAACCGTCTCAGCGGCTGACACGGAAGCCGAAATCCGCGTGCACCGCGGCGCCATCGCCTGGAACGCCTACCGAAAAAAATGGGTGACCGTTCTGTGCGAAATCGGGGGCGCCCCGTCTGGACTGGGCGAATTATGGTATGCGGAAGCCAAACAACCCACTGGGCCGTGGGGGCCGGCGGTCAAAGTTGTGACCCATGACAACTACACATTCTACAATCCCCAACTGCATCCCGAATTCACGGCGCCGGATTCGCCCATTCTGTTGTTTGAAGCCACCTATACACAGACCTTCGCCGACAAGCCGTATCCAACGCCACGCTATGACTATAACCAGGTTCTCTATCGCCTGGATTTGGATGATCCCAAATTATTGGGAGCGAAGGCCAGCAAGTGAAGAGCCGGATCAATGCCACGATTCTGAAATCAGCATCACTCCGGCAGGGGCGGCATCCTGAGTCCGATGAATCGTGATGAAAGCGTCGACCCCGTTGGCTGACTGTCAACCCGGCCCATGGGGGCAGCGCGATTAGAACGTTCGGAACCGAGGGCGGCTGCGCCACAAAAACCCATTCAGCATTTCATGCGCCACACATGCTTTATGGAGTCGGGCGAAACAACGGGGACCTTTAAAAAAAAGGCGCCAAACGCAACGGCCATCCCCCGATCGGGGGGATGGCCGTTGATGTTTCAATCACTGCCAGACGAATGATGATCGCCGGAGGCGTTTACCGTCGCCGATCCGCCACGAGCGGCAGCGTCCGGACGTTACCCAGCGTCCAGTTGAACAGCACGATGGCGTCCGTATTGTTCACCCGGCCGTCCATCATACAGTCGCCGTCGGTCAGATCTTCGATATGCACATTGCCCAGCGCATGGTTGAAGATCTTGATGGCGTCCACGTTGTTCGCATGGCCGTTACCGTCGATGTCACCCAATTTCGGTTTGTCTTTGGGATCCTTCGGATCTTTCTTTTTTTGTTTTTCATACTCGTCGTCATAGCCGTCGCCGTCTTCGTCAACGCCGTCGCCGCGTCCATCGACTCCCGGCAGCGTCCAGCGAATCAGGCAATCCTTTTCCGCGCGGCCGTTGTCAAAGGCTTCATTGATGGTGGCGGCCAGGTCGCTGATCTGCGAAGCCGACAGGTCGCCGTCATAGCAGCCGCCCAGCATTTGATTGGCGGCATCCAGGACGTCGCCCACCGTCATATCCGAGCTGGAGTCGTTGCCCACGATCAGGTCGGCAAGTGGGACGAGTCCAGTCAGCGGCTCGCTCTGGTCGCTGGAGCTTTCATTGCGCAGACATTCGTCGAGGGCCACATTCAGGCTCAACGCCACGGTCTGTCCCAACAAAACCCCACCGTCCATTTGCCGGCCCTTTTCAGGAACCGGATCCACGTAGTCCGCTTCAAGCGAGCGAGGCTTGCCACCCACCGGCAGCAGGAGTTCGATCGCTTCGGCGCTGGTCAGGGCCACGCTGAAACCGCCTTCCGGACAGCCAACGAGCAGGCCATCGGGCAGGCAGACATCAAACAGGGTCGCCAGAATCATTCCCGGATTATTGCCGTGGGGAGGACTGCCCCATCCACCTTGCGTGAAGGTCATATACCCTTCCAGCGGTTTGCAGGGTTCGACGTAGTCGCTGACGCCGTAAATGAAATACAAGCCCCAGTTGTTGCCGGGCGCTTCGTTGGGTTCGGTTTCCAATCCGAGCCAGGCTGTCTCCGTTTGTCCCGACTGTTCAGTATTGCTGGCCGCCGTCACGGTCACATGCAGGGCGATACAGACTTGATTGTCCTCGTTGAGGTCAATGTCGGCCAAGGGAATCGTCCATACGAATTCCGTGACCGGCGGATCGAAGGTCTGCTTGTAGGGGAACTGTCCCGGAGTCAATCCGCCGCCATTTTGTGGAAAGGCTTCCACATAGGGCTCCAATGCCAGTTGAGCCTCCTCGGCCACCCAGCCGGAAGCGATCGTCGCCTGGAGGTACAGATTCTCCGAATCATTGCCCACGATGACCGTTCCCGCGTCAATCGTTTGTCCTGCCCAGAGGATTCCGGAATTGATTCCGCCTTCCGTCGCCCCGCTTCCATAACTCAATCCCAAGGCCAGCGCCACAAGCATGGCAAACAGGCGCCCTGGTCTCCCCACGGTTTTTCTCATCATTCTTTTCCCCCTCTTTTCAGGAAACAAATTTGAGATAATATTGCGCGTTTCCATTATTTGAGTATGGATGATACCTGATGGTGAGGGTTGAGTCAATTAAAAAAAGTATGGAACGATCAAAAATTTTTATCAGAACGGGTAACTACAACAGATTCAGATCTTCCCAGACGTCATCCACACGTTTTTGGATGTCCGGGCGCATGACCAGTTCCTCTGGCCATTCCCGCTCGAAGCCTTCTTCCGGCCATTTACGGGTGGCGTCGATGCCGACCTTCGATCCGTAGTTAACCAGACGCGAAGCGTGATCCAGCGTATCCACGGGACCGAGAATGAATTGCGTGTCGCGCTCAGGGTCAATATTGTTGAGGGTCCGCCAGGCGACCTCGCCATAGTCACGCAGGTTGGCGCCGGCGTCCAGAACCACGATCACCTTGGTCGTCATGGCCTGCCCCATGCCCCAGATGCCGTTCATGACCTTGCGGGCGTGGCCGGGGTATTGCTTGCGAATGGATAGGAACATGAGATTGTGGAAGACGCCGGCAAAGGGCATGTGCGCGTCTTCGATTTCCGGCAGCATCTTCTGCATGAGCGGCAGGAATAACTGCTCCACCGCTTCGCCCATAAAACAATCTTCCATGGGCGGACGGCCCACAATCGTGGCCGGATAGATGGCGTCGCGGCGATGGGTCACGGCGGTGAGGTGAAAGACCGGATAATTGTCGGCCAGCGAATAATACCCCGTATGATCGCCGAAGGGCCCCTCACGCCGGAGTTCGTCCGGGTCCACATAGCCCTCGAAGACAATCTCGGATTCGGCGGGCACTTCGAGATCGTTTGTTTTGCATTTGACCATTCGCACGGGTTTTTTCCGGATCAGCCCGGCCAGAATCATTTCATTCACATCGGGCGGCAACGGACAAATGGAGGAAAACATGACCGCTGGGTCGCCGCCCAGCGCCACGGCCACGGGAATGGGCTCGCAGCGCGCCTGGCGCTGACGGTGATGCCGGGCGCCGTCCTTATGGATCTGCCAGTGCATCCCCGAGGTCTTGGAATCATAAACCTGCATTCGGTACATGCCGCAATTGAGGGCCCCGGTGGCGGTGTCCCGGGTAAAGACCATGGGCAGCGTGATATAAGGCCCCCCGTCCTCCGGCCAGCACGTCAGGATGGGAAAGGGATCGAACGACGGATCGTCCATGACCACTTCCTGACACGGGGCTTTCCCGACCGTTCTCGGCAAGGCGTCCGCCAGTGTCTTCAACTGCGGCAACATCTTCACCTTGTCAAAGAGCGACAGGCCGCCGGACTGTTCGATGAGTTTGAGGTATTCGCGCGAAATGTTTTGAATGGCCCGTCGCGTCGCGTCCGGCGAATCGCCTACCCCCAGGGCCAGCGCCATCCGTTCGCGGGAGCCGAATGTATTGATGAGCAATGGGAATTGCGCATGCTTCGGATTTTCAAACAAGAGCGCCGGTCCGCCGGCTTTCACCACACGGTCCGCGATTTCGGTGATTTCGAGATACGGGTCCGCGCCGTATTGAATGCGCTTCAGCTCGCCGCGTTCCTCCAGCAGCGTCATCAATTCCCGGATATTTTTATAGGCCATGGGATTGGCGACTCCTCCATTCAAGCAAAGTGGAACCGGGAGAATACTGCGGATTCCCTGCGCCGACAAGGCGAGTTTTCAACAGTATGCCGCCCGATTCTGTGTAAAACCATGTTCACAACCGTGGGAGAAAATGTTTGCAAAATCAGATGAAGGGTGTAGAATGCCTCAAAATACAATATATTGTACTGAATTTTTGTTAAACCGCTTTTATCGTCAATATGATGTACCTACTTTAGCCCGAATCGGTCATTTTCGGATTTTCCGTGTGATTTTTAAAGAAATCAGAGGATTTACCTTTCATACGTTTATGGGAAAGATCGTTGAAATATCTGGATATAGAAGCCATGAAAAAAAATGAAAAATCATTGATTTTTTGTTGTCTTCCCGCTCGTAGAGGTCTAGTTTTTTGTCTCGTATGTTCGACGGCAGGCTCCGATTGCCGCCCTGTTCCTACTGGTTTATTTCCTGCTGCGGAGGCGCTTCTTCGATGTCAACCCATGAAATGATGCACACTCTTCCTCAATCAACGCCGCCGAATGCGCTCAGCCCCACGATCGCTTTCTCCCGCAGCGGCGCGGCTCAAGCGGACATGCAGTTCGTCTCGAAGCGTGACGGTCGTAAAGTCGCATGGAACTCGAGTAAGATCCATTCCGCCATCGTTCGGGCTGGCCAGGCCACGGGCGAATATCTGGAGGAAGAGGCCTATCGTCTGACGGCTTCCGCCATCGGCCGCGTCAGAGAACTGGGCAAGGTTTCCCCTGACATTGAAGAGATCCAGGATGCCGTGGAACAGGCCCTGATCGACGCCGGCTTCATCAAGACGGCCCGCGCCTATATCGTTTATCGCGAAAAACGCACTGAGGCCCGACAGGATCAACGCACGGTGGTCGAGGTCTCCGAGGCCGTGAACGAATACCTGAAAAAGATCGACTGGCGAATCAATGAAAACGCCAATCAGGGCTATTCGCTGGGCGGCTTGATCCTGAACGTCTCCGGCAAGGTGGTCGCCAATTACTGGTTGAGCCACGTCTATCCGAAGGAGATCGGCGAAGCCCATCGCAATGCGGATTTTTATATCCATGATTTGAGCATGTTGTCCGGCTATTGCGCCGGCTGGTCGCTCCGAATGCTCCTGACCGAAGGCTTCAATGGCGTGCCGGGCAAGGTCGAAGCCGCGCCGCCCAGGCATTTGAGCAGCGCCATCGGGCAAATGGTCAATTTCCTGGGTACCCTTCAGAATGAATGGGCCGGGGCGCAGGCTTTCAGCTCCTTTGACACCTACCTGGCCCCCTTTATCCGCGTTGACAAACTGTCCTATGCGGAAGTCGTGCAAAATGTGCAGGAGTTCATTTTCAATTTGAACGTGCCGTCACGCTGGGGCACACAGACACCTTTTACCAACGTGACCATGGATCTGACCTGTCCGGAAGACTTGCGCGATCAGGTCCCTGTCATTGGCGGCCAGGAAGTGGACTTCACCTACGGCGACTTGCAGGCCGAAATGGATATGATCAATCGCGCCTATATCGACGTGATGATGGGCGGCGACGAAAAGGGACGGATTTTCACCTTCCCCATTCCGACCTACAACATTACCCCCGACTTTGACTGGGATTGCCCGAATGCCGATCGGCTTTTCGAGATGACGACGAAGTATGGGCTGCCCTATTTTCAGAATTTTCTGAACAGCGACCTGTCGCCGAGCATGGTCCGCTCCATGTGTTGCCGATTGCAGTTGGATTTGCGTGAACTGCTCAAGCGCGGCAATGGCCTGTTCGGTTCCGCGGAGCAAACCGGTTCCGTCGGCGTCGTGACCATCAACTGTCCGCGGCTGGGCTACCTCTACAAAGGCCGGTGGGATGCGATGCTGGAGCGGCTGGATGAACTCCTGGACATGGCCAAGAACAGCCTGGAGATCAAACGCAAAGTCATTCAGCGCTATATCGACGGCGGCCTGTTTCCCTACACGAAACGTTATCTGGCCACACTGCGCAATCACTTCTCGACCATTGGCGTCAATGGCCTGAACGAGATGATTCGCAATTATACGGACGACGCCCACAACATTACCGACTCGGTGGGGCAACACATGGCCGCCGACTTTTTGGATCATATCCGGGAACGCATGACGGCGTTCCAGGAGGAAACCGGTCATCTCTACAACCTGGAAGCGACTCCGGCCGAAGGCACGACCTACCGTCTGGCCAAAGAAGACCTGAAGCGCTATCCGGACATCTTGCAAGCCGGGACCGAAGACGCTCCCTACTACACGAACTCTTCGCAGCTTCCCGTGGACTTTTCCCGCGATCCTTTCGCCGCCCTGGACCTCCAGGAAAACCTGCAACGCAAATACACGGGCGGCACCGTATTCCACATGTACATGGGCGAAAGGATGTCTTCGGCCAAGGCCTGCAAAACCCTGGTCCGTCGCGTGCTCGAACGCTATCGGATCCCGTACCTGACCATGACCCCGGTCTTTTCCATCTGTCCGGACCATGGCTACATCAACGGCGAAAAACAGTTGTGCCCTCAGTGCGGTAAAGAATGCGAAGTGTGGACGCGAGTCATGGGGTATCATCGCCCCGTCTCGCAATTCAACAAAGGCAAGAAATCGGAGTATCAGGAACGACTCCATTTCTCGGAAGCCAATTGTCTGGAATAACCGGACCCAAAGACAGAACGGCGCCCCTTTGGCGCCAGGGAGATGTTGGTATGCGTTGCGAAAGGAACACAGTCTTAGATGTGGCGACCTGTCCCCTATCGTCGCGCCCTTCCGGACCGGGGCTCGTCGATCCTGCGCCCGTGTCCGGCTTTGAGGAACTGAGTTCCGTGGATTATCCCGATCATTTGGCGTGCGTGCTGTTTCTCCAGGGCTGTAACTGGAAATGTCCGTATTGCCACAACACGGCCCTCCAGGCCGGCGAAGTCCGGCGGCAGGGGACCATCGCCTGGCGTGAGGTGATCGAACGCCTTCTGGACCGGCATGGCCTGGTTGATGCCGTTGTCTTCAGTGGGGGCGAACCCACGATTCATTCCGGGTTGATCGACGCTGTCGCCGAAGTCAAATCCTATGGATTCAAAGTCGGTTTGCACACGAACGGGTCGCGCCCCTACATGCTCAAGAAACTGTTGGACCGCCGCCTTTTGGACTGGGTCGGTCTGGACCTCAAGGCGCCCCGTTCCAAATACCGGGCGGCCGCCGGTGTGCGGGACACCCATGGCGAACCATGGATCAGCCTGCGGATGCTGGTGGACACCGGCATCGACTTCCAGGCCCGAACCACTGTTTACCGTCCACTGTTGACGGACGACGATATCATTTGTCTGGCTCAAGATGCCGCGCGCGCGGGCGCGCATGACCTGAAACTCCAACCCTGGCGCGATACCCGTCAGGAAGGAAAATTCCAATTCGTCGAAAATCTCGACGCGCTACAGACCACCATTGATTTGATTATGGACGAAACGCTCCACTCCCCCGGTTCCCGTTTCGTCCGGCAAACGAAAGGATTCGGCCCGATTCGACACCCCCTGCTCCATGTGTCTCCCGTGCCGGCATAGACGCTCTCATTCCTCTGGCGTTCCGCTCTGATTCCTATTGGCGGTCGACGCCTTTTGTTTGCTTCAACAGACCAACAGCCCCCTGCGATCGGAATGTCGCAGGGGGCTGTTGGGTTCCGTGAAGGTTTTTTTCTGAATTAGAAATCGTGGAAATCATCGGGCGGCGTTTGAGACGGAAGCGAACGCCGCGGCGCCGCAGCGGTTTGTGAGGCCCGCCGTGTGGGCGGCGCCATTGGTTGCCCGGCCGCTTTTCCCCCGCTGACCAGGACCGTCAATTCCTGAACCACCCGATTCATGTCGACAGCCTGTTTCTGCAGTTCCTGACACGAAGCGGCCGATTCTTCCGCCGAAGCGGCGACGCGCTGGGTCACGATCTCCATCTGCGAGACGGCCTCATTGATTTGCCCGATGCCGTCAGACTGTTCATTGGACGCCGTTTGGACTTTGTCCACGTAACGGTTCACTTCCTCCGTCGCCTGAAGGATCGCCTGAATGGAATCGGCGGCGGATCGAACGATTTCGGCGCCTTTATGTGATTGTTGGACGTTTTCGCCGATCAGTTGAGACGTGTCCTGCGCGGCGGCCGCCGAACGACCGGCCAGATTGCGAACCTCTTCGGCCACGACGGCGAAGCCTTTGCCGTGTTCGCCGGCCCGCGCCGCTTCGACCGCCGCGTTCAGGGCCAGCAGGTTTGTCTGGAAGGCGATTTCCTCAATCGTCTTGATAATGCCCGAAATTTTGTTGGACGAGTCGCGAATGCGATCCATGGCTTCAACGGTTTCCTGCATGGACTTTTCGGCGGATTCCGCATTGCGGCGCGCCTGATTGGCGCCCTGCGCCGCATGTTGGGCCAGCTCGGCATTGCCTTTCGCCTGAGACGACAGTTCGGTCAGCGCCGCCGCCGATTCCTCGATACTGGCGGCCTGTTCGGTGGCCCCTTGCGCCAGGTCGTCGCCGGATTGGGCGATCTCTCCGACGGTACAGGTCACCTGGGTCGAGGCGTTCGACAGGGTGTCGATGATGCGGATAATGGTGGCGGCCAGGCGTCCGCTGAACAGGGCCGCCCCGACGCTGCCGATGATAATCAGCAGCAGGCAGGCGATGGTCAGATTTCGGAACGTCTGACTGACCCCTGCTTCGCCCTTCTCCCGAATCGATTCCGCAGCGGCCATGAAGCGCTCCACGCCGGTGGTATAAACCACAGGATAGAGTAAACCCTGTCCGAGTTCAATGGGACGATAAGCGGCCAATTTGTCAATCCCCTCAAAGGCATACTGCGCAATGCCCGTTTCGCCTTTGAGAATTTTTGTCCGCATCAACTCGGCCAATGCCCCGTGTTTGGTATCGGTCAGATTGACATTATCCTGCAATGTGTACTTCGGATGACTGATGACGATTCCCTGTTCATTGCAAACATAGGGATATTCCTGCTCATCCACCGCATACGACTTCAGATTGGCCCAGACCGAATCCCAGTCCAGATTCAGGGCCACGGCGCCGATGAAAATGTCATCCAGATAGATGGGGCCCACCATGCGCATCTCCGGCTGCTTCGTGTTTTCCGATAGAACACAGCCGCTGTTCAAAACGTCTCCGGCCTTTTTCTCCCGGACGGCCTTGAACCAGTCCCTGTCCTTCTGGTCTTTCAAACTGGAATTCGATGCCAGTTCGCCGTTTTCCGCTTTGATGATTTCCTTGCCCGTGTCATCAATGAAACGAACCTGTGAATACAGTCGTCCGCCGCCGGCCTCCTCATGGAGAACGGAGTTCTGATGGAGCCCCAGGAAGTAGGATTGAAGGACCGCCATGTTCGCGTTGGCCGACGCCTCAACCAGTTCGCTCATGGTGGAAGAGGAACAGATGATCCAGTCCCACGGTTCAAAGTAGATATAGGAAACGGCCTTCTCACTGCCCTCAAACAGGTAGCGCAGCATTTGCGACTTGCCGGCGAGTCGCGTGTCCAGGATGGCCTTGAAATTGGTGATCCCCAAGTCCGTGATCGTATTTTTGCCCACCAGTTGCCGATTGGGATGGGCGATCAGGTCTCCCTTGGAATCCATGACAAAGGCGTAGCCTGTGCGACCGATTTTGATTTTTTCCACCATTTCCGTGGTCGCCTTCGCCAACGACTCCGGGACGCCGACAAAGAGCGCGCCAATGATTGTCCCATCGTCCCCACGGATGGGACGGTACGCTGTCTGATACCAGTTGTTGACCACATAGGCCCGTCCCAGGAAGGTCTGGCCGGCCATTATACTGGAAATGACCGCATTGGGCGACCCATCCATGTTGACGGCCGGAATGTAGGAGCCGATCGCGCGCGCGCCGTCTTCGGTTTTGATATTCGTGGCCACACGCAACAGATCCCCCGCTGCATTCATCCGCTGGAACAGCGTACAGGCCGATCCCGTCATCTCCTGGACGTCATCAACCAGCGCGACCTTCTCTCCGAAATCCGAAACCGGCTTGACCCCCGTGTCGCCCAGGCGGACGGACGGAAGGGAAATGGTGGTCACGGCTTTGGAAAACTGGTTGACCGCTTCCCATTGGACGGGTTGCTCGGGGACCAGGAACATGCCGCCCTGTTCAGTGTCCAGGATGTGGCTGGCCACTTTCAAATCCGAAGCCAGTTGCTCTCCCAGCAGTTTTTGCTGCGATTGGCAGACGGCTTCGATGCCTTCACCGACCCGCGTGATCTCACGCATGGCCAACTCATTGATGACTTCATTTTTCCCCAGACGGGCGGCGAAAAGATCCCCAACCATTTTCGAGTTGGCAATTTCCTCTATGTCGCCGATGGCGGTCTGAATAATCGAGTCAGCCGCTT
>JADFCT010000140.1 GCA_017161665.1 Candidatus Sumerlaeota bacterium | reverse complement strand
CGGGCGCCCAAGGGACATCCGAGATTCCGCCCTGCGCGCGGGCCGCCATGCGCCGTTCGCTCACGGACATTTCTCCCGTGCGATACGGGCCCAACGCAACCATTTCGCATCCGGCGAGCCACACGGCCGCGATCGCCACGGCCCACACTGTCGTTGCTCGTTTCATGGCGATCCATCCTTTCCGACGAATTTTTTTCGTCCCCATGAATTTATACATAATATCTTATCCCATTTTTGAGGGAATGTCGAATAAAATCCGAAGCAACACCCGGGCCAACGGATCGGTGATCGGTTGACTCTTTAACCACGTCAACAAAAATTGATCGCAACCGACCGTTCGGAATTATTCGACGACCGGTCGGTCCGGCTCCATCCCGGCCAGGCGCCGGCGTGTTTCAGCGTCTTCCGTTTCCAACTGCTGGCGCTTGTTCAGATAGTAGTTATAGAAGGCCATCTGATCGGGGCTCCAGGCATTGGCTTCCGTATAATCGCCGCAGTAGGGGATGCCCAGATCGATCCAGCAGGCGATGGTCTGCAATGCCTCTTCTGAAAGTTTCACGTCTCCATGGCCGTTCCGAAGGAGGGGGATGAGTGCGCTTTTCGCGGCTCCCGCAGCATAGGGCGGGAGCATGGGCGGCGCGGATTGTGAGCTGATCCAGTGGACCATGTCATGAGGGAAGGCGATGAGCGGGACGCCCCGGGCGCGCGTCAGGGCCAGATACGAATCGCTCCACTTGCGCAGGGATTGGCTTTCGACGGTCTGATCGCCTCGCAGGCTGAAGACGGAGGGCTTGCCGTCCGGTCCCGGCTTGGGGGGGCGGCCGGTGGGACCGCGCTGGTCGCGGTTATCATGACAGCCCACGCAATGGCGATCGAGAATGGGCTGGACTTCGCGGATGTAGCTGAAGCCCCGGGGGCCGTCGGCGTATCGGGGCGCGAGCGGCTGGGGGCCCGCCTGCATGGCCATGGACACCGGACGCACAGCCAGCGGGGCGCCGTTCTTGGATTCATGGCAGCCGACGCAGGATTGCGTCTCGCCCGGTTGCAGAGTGGACCAGCTCCGCATACTCTGGACGGAATGGCCCTTTTTGTTGAGGGCCTGGAAATAAACGGGGGTGCGTGCGGGGACTTCGAAGAAGGCCGAGCCGTCGGGATAGACCGTGGCGGTCCCCAGGACGGTCTTCACATCCCAGGTCCCATTGCCGATGGCGATGGGCGTGGAAATGAGGGCCCCGCCGGCCTCGCCCTGATTGCGATTGTCTCCGATGCCCGCCACGCGGAAGTCCAGCGCCACGACCCGCACGGCGGTGATGTCGCCGCGAGGAACACCTTCGAGACCGGGCCCCGCGTAAATGTCCTGGATATAATAGGTCCCGGCGTCAAGGCCGTAGTCCACGCTCGTGGGGCGAAGGCGCGGCTCGTTGCGGGGGACCAGGGGAACGGGGCGATTCAGATCCGTCGCCTCATGGGCGGCCAGGAGTTCTCGCTGCCCCGCCTGATTCATCCAATAGATTTTGAAGCGCCCCGGTCCGCGCCAGGGGGGGACGGGATCATAGGAAACCAGGTATTCGGTTTCGCTCAGGGGCCAGGGGTATTTGGCTTGTGGGCCTTCCTGTCCATAGGCGTCGATACGGACCGCCGGCGTTTCGCGAAGGGGGGCGATGAGTTGGACGCCTTCATTTTCCTGCCGTCCCCGGGCCGGATCAATGAGGATCAACTGGCCTTTCTGGATGGAGTGGTGGCCGGTGGCGATGGCGACGACCTTGGCCGTTCCGGGGATGGCGCGGGCGTGGAGGATCGTTGTGGGAAAGTAGGAATTGTTGCCGTAAAACTCGGTCTGCCCGGCGCCGTCATAGTTCATCTGAAAGAGGGGCTGCGGGTAGATCTGGCCGCGATCGTTATATTCCCAGCGGGTATAGAGTATCCGGCCGTCATTCGTCAGGGTGGGGAAGTTGGTGTGGACCTGGTCATAGGTCAGGCGACGGATATTTTGGCCATCAGGGCCGCAGGCATACAGGTTGCTGACCTCCGTCCACCAGCAGTCCACGGTCTGGACACAGCGGGTGGAATTGAAGACAATGTCGCCATTGGGCAGATAGACGCCTTCATAGTCGGCGACGCCCAGGCCCGAGGTGAGGGTCCGGATGTCGCGGGTGTCCACATCGATTTCATAGAGATGGTAGTCATCCTGGCGATCCGATTTTTTCCATGCGAAGAGAATGCGCTTGCCATCAAAGGAGACATCCGGATCGCGAATGACGCCGTCGGGATCATTGATGAGCGTTTCGGCTTCATAGCCGAGGAGGGGGTCCGTTTCGTTTGCCCGCCAGATTTGGAGGGCCGCGCCGGGGATGAAGGTCCGCTCGCGTTGGGCGTCCGATTGCCCTTCCGTATAGGCATAGTGTGAACCGCCCATGGGATAGTGGGCGGCAGCGACGAACTGGGGAATGTGCGCGCGCGCAAAGGCCAGCCGGGCCTGGCGGCGAACCTGGCAGGCCTGGAAATAGAGCGTCAACCAGTCCATCTCCGAAGCGGCGTCTCCCTGGGTTTCCAGTCGCTCCCGTTTTTCGACAAGACGGGCCACGTCGGCTGCCGGGGCCTCGCGGTGAATGTCGTTCAGGACTTTCTCCGTCGCCTCTTTTCCGAAGTTCAGGGCTTTTTCATTGATCAGCCAGGCGCGGGCGGCGTAGAGCCCGTCCTGTAGGAGCCAGTCCCATTGGATGGGGGCCCGTCGTTCCCATTCGTTCAGGCGTTCCATCAGTCGCTCATTGGCCTGGGCGGGACTCCACTGCTCGCGGAGGGCCTGTTCGCGCAGGGTGATCAGTTCATTGGGCCCGAACGAGGGGTCGAAGGCCCATCCCCCAAGGGGCGTCAGGGCAAAACACAGCATGAGCGAAGCAATTCGAATACGACGATTCTTCATGGATAGTCCTTTTGCAAAGTATGAATGGATGCGCGTCCGCATGAATTATTGATCGGTGGCGTCTCCGTCGCCGATGACCTCTCGAACCAGCGGCGGGGGGGCGACCGGCGCGTCTTCCAGTCGAATCGCGTTGGCCAGGGCCTCGCGGGCGGCGGCCCGTTTGGCTTCGTCATTATAATAGAGGGTCAGGATCGGCTCGCCGGCCTGGACGGGATCGCCGATTTGTTTATGGACCTCGATCGCCACGGCGGGATCGATCGTATCGGAGGCCTTCTGGCGCCCGGCGCCCAACAGCATGGAGGCGACGCCGACGGCATAGGTGTCATAGGCCGCCAGGCTTCCAGATCGGTCGGCCACCACGTCGTATCGGTTTTCGGTGAGGGGCAGCAGCCCGGGATCGTCGGCAATGCGCGGATCGCCTCCCTGCGCGGCGACCATTTTTTTGAATTTGCTGAGGGCGCGGCCGTTTTTCAGATTCGCATCGAGCGACTGGCGGGCCTGCTCCAGGTCCGTTTCGGCGCCGGCCAGGCGCATCATCCAGGCCGCCAGCGTGACGGTCAGTTCCCGGAGTCGTTCATCGCCGCCACCGCGCAGGACGTCGATGCTTTCGCGGACCTCGGCGCGATTGCCCACCCAGCGTCCCAGCGGTTGATCCATATCGGTCAGCAGACAGACGATCCGTTTGCCCACGCGGTCGCCAATGCGTCGCATGGTTTCGGCCAGTTCACGCGCCTGTTCCGGCGTTTTCATGAAGGCGCCCGATCCGGTTTTGACATCCATCACGAAGGCGTCGGCGCCGGAGGCGAATTTTTTGCTCAAAATGCTGGCCGTAATGAGGGGAATGCTCTCGACCGTGCCGGTCACGTCGCGCAGGGCATAGAGGATCTTATCGGCCGGCACGAAGTTGTCCGTCTGTCCAATGATGGCGCAGCCGATTTCAGCCACCTGCCGGGCGAACTGTTCGCCGGTCAGATAGGGGTTGTAGCCTGATTTCGAATTGGAGGGGCCGGGGATGGTCTCCAGTTTGTCCAGCGTTCCGCCCGTATGGCCCAGGCTGCGACCGGACACCATGGGCACGGGCACACCGGCGGAGGCGGCCAGGGGGGCCAGGATGAGCGAGACTTTATCGCCGACGCCGCCGGTGCTGTGTTTGTCCACGGTGACGCCGGGGATGGCGGACAGGTCGAACTGATCGCCCGACGTCATCATGGCCCGGGTCAGCGCGGCCGTTTCATCAAAATTCAGGCCGTTCAAATAGGCGGCCATGAGCCAGGCGGCAGCCTGATACTCGGGGATGCTCCCCTCCACGACGCCTTGGATAAACGATTCGATATCCGCGGCGTCCAAAATGTCGCGATTCCGTTTGCGTATGATACAATCAACTGCTCGCATAGGGCGTCCTTTCAGGGACGGTTGGGAAACCAGGGATTCATTCAACGGTCAGAGGTCTTGGGATTCACGCAAAAGGGCGGCGGCGGTTTGCAGAAACTCCATAAAATGATAGGGCTTTTGGACAAATCCCAGATGGGGGTCGTCCTTGGGCATTTCCGACCGGATTTCCTCAATGCTATGCCCCGAGGAGACCAGAATCGGCAGGGTGGGCTGAGTCTCGCGCAGGCGGTCGTACACATCCAGGCCATCAATGTCCGGAAGTGACCAATCCAGAATCACCAGAGCGAAGGGCTGTGTGCCGGCCATCTCGATTCCCTTCAGGCCGTTGTGGGCCATGGCGACCGCATAGCCCTTGTCGTGGAGGAGATCTCCGACCAGGTCGCGGACCATTTCTTCATCGTCGATCACCAGGACCTGAATGGCGTTTTCGTGGAGTCGTGGCTTGACCGCCCCGGCTTCCGTTCCGGCCTCGCCACGCTTTTTCTTGAGGGCTTGCAAGGGGGGAATGAAAACATGGAGGCGGGCGCCGGATCGGTCGTTGTCCTGAATGGCCTCAATGGATGCCCAACCCTTGTGTTTGTTCAGCACTTCATGAAAAAACAAAATGTCTTTGCCCGCCGCCGGTGTCAGGGCGCCGATTTGCTGCACCGTCGACCGCATGGGGTGGTCTGACGTGGCGGTCAGGGTGACTTCAATGGCTTCGTCGACGCCAGCGGGATTGCTCTCGGGATCGAGTTCCCGGATCAGCGTGGCTTCCAAAGTCATCTGTAACGCGCCGTCGCGGGCCTGATCCTGGAAATATAAGAACAGGGAGTGAAAAAACTGCTGCAACTCCAGCGGGCTGGCGTAGATATGGGGCAGATTCGGCTGAATGCAAAAATCCAACGTCACACGGGCGGGATAGGACTTGGAATACAATTTGGCGGCGATTTCGGCCACGTCCCCCAGACAGAGCATGACGGGATGGGGATCGCCGTGAACGCCGAAACTGAGGAATTGCTGGATCAGATCCGCCGCTCGCTGCGAAGCGGTGATGATGTTGTCCGCATACTTGACCAGGCGGTCGTCGCCGGTGGCCCGGGCGCTCAGGAGCGAGGCGTAACCCAACACGCCCACCATGGAATTGTTTAAGTTATGCGCGATGCCGCCGGCCAATCGCCCGATGGTGCGCATTTTTTCCGATTCCGTGAGCTGGTCCTTGAGATCGAAATAATCTTCGCGCTCATCGATCACGCCCAGATACGGTTGCGCGTCGGATTCGGAGGCGCGGGTCAAACGCGCCCACAGGCGGGCGGGGCGCTCCACGCCGGCGCCTTTGAGCTCGCCCTCCCATCGCCCCGACCGCTGCAGGGCGCCGATAATTTCATCAGTGACATCATGCTCCGTCAGCGGACTGAGCGCCTTGAGGCTTGTCGGCTCGTCCGGCAACAACGCTTTGGCTTCGTGATTGAGACCGAAAACCCGCCCGTCATCGTCCAATGACACGACGGCGATGGGCAGAGAGTCCATCGGGTTGGGAGGAAGGGAGGTAGAGAACATGATGATCGACCTGTTCCTGGAAATGGCCTGACAAACAGAACGGCGATACCGTAAACGTCCTTGCGCGGGATGTCGCTCACAAGACGCAATCCGGCCCGTCGCCCGTCCTCACATGCAAACATTAACCTCACCCAAGACGTCAATCCAAGCGAAACCCGCGCCCTGCGTCCAAGCAATTCTTCTTTCCTCGGGCTGGAATCGCCGAATAGGGATTCGTTTCTCGATAAAAAAATGACTCAAGCCGTTTGTCTGGAAAAAATTCATCATATAAAATCAGGTTGTTTTCCGTCGGCGCCGGCGAGTATCGCGCTCCCATCCCGAAAAAGACAGGTTTGGGGGCTTGATTGGGTGATTTCGCCCCCGCGATGTTGTGTCATGGGCGTCGCCGTCGGGATGGCCACGCCCCAGCGGCTTGCCCGTTGCTCGGATATAGTTCTTGACTCTTCGCGGCCAATTTGACCAAGGTGTTGCGCGCCGTAACGCGGGAGAAAAGGCGATATTCTTTCCCACGCAGAATTATGTTTGCCCCGGTTAACTATATGTCCTGTTCAGGCGATTGGGCGCGATTCAAAATAAACGAGTAGTTCCTCCGAAGCGGGAGTCGGTCAGGCCGTTCACTGCTCGGAGTTCACTTTGGAATGAACGGTATAAATTTACTGAGGCTGGCGCGCCCGGAATCGTGTCTGCCTCAAAGGAGAACGAATAGATTATGAGCAGACGTAAGGTAACGATTGACGGCAATACGGCCGCCGCGCATGTAGCCCATGCGACGAATGAGGTATGCGCGATTTATCCAATTACGCCCTCGTCGAACATGGGCGAAATCGCCGACGCCAAATCGGCCGCCGGCGCCAAAAATATCTGGGGGTCGGTGCCTCAGGTGATCGAATTGCAATCGGAAGCGGGCGCCGCCGGCGCAGTCCATGGTTCGTTGACCACGGGCGCGTTGACCACCACTTTCACGGCTTCCCAGGGCCTGTTGCTGATGATCCCGAACATGTTTAAGATTGCCGGTGAATTGACGCCGTCCGTCTTCCATGTCTCCGCTCGCTCGGTGGCGGCTCAGGCGCTTTCGATTTTCGGTGACCATTCGGACGTCATGTCCGTTCGCTCCACCGGTTTCGGCCTGATGGCCTCGGCCAGCATCCAGGAAGTCATGGATATGGCCCTGATCACTCAGGCCCTGAGTTTGAAATCCCGCGTGCCCTTTGTTCACTTTTTTGACGGTTTCCGCACATCGCACGAAGTGCAGAAGGTCGAGGAACTGACCTTTGACGATATGCGCGCCATGATTGACGACGCTGATGTGCACGCTTTCCGCGCCCGCGGCCTGAATCCTGAAAAACCGACCATGCGCGGCACGGCTCAAAACCCGGACGTTTACTTCCAGGGGCGCGAATCGGTTAATGAATATTATCTCAAACTGCCCAAAATCGCCCAGGATCTTATGGACAAGTTCGCCGCTCTGACCGGACGGCAGTACAAATTATTTGACTATGTGGGCGCGCCGGACGCGGACCGTGTCCTCGTCATCATGGGCACGGGCGCTGATGTGGCGCACGAAGTCGTGGACGTGCTGACCAAGCAGGGCGAAAAGATCGGTCTCGTCAAGGTCCGCATGTATCGCCCCTTCTCCATGGAAACGCTGGCCGAGGTGTTGCCGGCGACGACGAAGAAGATCGCCGTCATGGACCGTACGAAAGAACCCGGCTCGCTGGGTGAGCCGCTGTACATCGACGTGCGCTCCGCAGTGGGCGAAGCCATCAGCCAGGGCAACGCCAAGTTCGCCGATTGGCCCATGATCGTCGGTGGTCGCTACGGTCTGGGGTCGAAAGAGTTCAATCCCGGCATGGTCAAGGCCATCTTCGACAATCTGTCGCAAGACAAACCCAAAAATCACTTTACCGTCGGTATCAACGACGACCGCACGGGCACGAGCCTGGACTACGATCCCAACTACTCGACCATCCCCGAAGGCACTTTCCAGGCCATGTTCTTTGGCTTGGGGTCCGACGGAACGGTTGGCGCCAACAAGAACTCCATCAAGATTATCGGCGATACGACGGACAACAATTGCCAGGGCTATTTCGTGTACGACTCGAAGAAGGCCGGCTCTGTCACCGTTTCCCACCTTCGTTTTGGCAAGGAGCAACTGCGCAGTCCCTATCTGATCACCGAAGCCGATTTTGTGGGCTGTCACGCCGAGTCCTTCCTCGAAAAATACGATATTCTGTCCAAGGCCAAACCCGGCTCCACCTTCCTGCTGAATACGGTCGAGCCTGCGGACAAGGTCTGGGATACGCTGCCGAAGGAAATCCAAAAGGCGTTGATCGATAAGAAGATGAAATTCTACACCATCAACGCATACGAAATTGCCGCCAACCTGGGTCTGGGTCCGCGCATCAACACGATCATGATGGCGGCCTTCTTCAAGATTTCCAAGGTCATCGACGTCGATCTGGCCGTCAAGGAAATCAAGAACGCCATCCAGAAGTCCTATGGCAGCAAGGGTGAGGCCGTGGTCAAGATGAATGTGGCCGCCGTGGACGCGGGTCTGGAACAAATCGAGGAAGTGACGGTTCCCGACACCGTCACCAGCACGATTGGAATCGGCATGGAGGTTCCGGAGGGCGTGTCGGACTTTGTCCGTGACGTGACCATCCCGATGATTTCCGGCAAGGGTGATGAGATTCCGACGTCGGTCTGGCCGGCGGACGGCACATTCCCCACGTCCACGACGCAATACGAAAAACGCAACATTGCTCAGCAGATTCCGGAATGGGATCCCAGCTGCTGTCTCCAGTGCGCCATGTGTTCGCTGGTCTGTCCGCACGCGTCCATTCGCGGCAAACTGTATTCGGCGGAATCGCTCGCCGACGCGCCGGAAACGTTTAAGTCCGTGGATGCCAAGGGCAAGGGCCTGGAGGGCATGAAGTACACGATCCAGATTGCCCCCGAGGACTGCACGGGCTGCGGCGCCTGTGTCCACACGTGTCCGGGCAAGAATAAAGAGGTTGAGGGCCGCAAAGCCATCAACATGGCCGACAAGCACGCCTTGCGGGCCAATGAAGTGGTCAACTATGACTTCTTCCTCAATCTGCCCAACGCCGTCACACCGACGGTCAAACGCGCGTCGGTCAAGGGCTCGCAGATGATCCGCCCGCTCTTCGAATACTCGGGCGCCTGCGCCGGTTGCGGCGAAACGCCTTATGTGAAACTCGTCACGCAGCTGTTCGGCGATCACGCCATCATTGCCAATGCCACGGGCTGCTCGTCCATTTATGGCGGC